>JBFHVZ010000018.1:0-27030 GCA_041589295.1 Pseudomonadales bacterium | reverse complement strand
TCACCACGGCACCTGTAGTCAAGGTCGCTGGCTTTGAGCCACCTTGTGCGGTGTCGCCTTTCAGACCTGGGTCGGTTTCAACCACTTCTAATTCAACGAAGTTTGGCGCTGATACAGAAATTGGCTCGCCGTTATACAGGGTCACTTCGTACTGTTCTTGTTCTTTCAACCAGTTTTTGGTGTCGCCTACGGCTTCTGCTGACGCCGCGTGCTGTTCGAACGAACCATCTGTGGCCATGAAGTGGAAGAATTCGCCATCGTTGTACAGGTATTCCATGGTGTAATCCATGACGTCTGCACCGTCCAGCTTCTCACCAGACTTAAAGGTACGCTCCCAAACACGGCCTGTTTTTAGGTTGCGCAATTTAACGCGGTTGAATGCCTGACCTTTACCTGGCTTAACGTACTCATTTTCCAAGATGGAACATGGGTCGCCATCCAGCATCACTTTAAGACCCGATTTGAATTCGTTGGTAGAATAGCTTGCCATGAATGGTCACCGCTCAAAAAATAGTCAATCTGAATTTTAAGAAGGCGCAATGATACCCCAGCAGCCCGCCCGTGTGCACACAATAGATGTAACAGAATGCGCAAGTGATGCACCTGAATTGACTTGGCAACAGCAATTGGCCGACATCATTCGCACCCCAGAAGACCTCTTAAGCTATTTGCAGTTACCCAGCTCATTGCTGAACGACGCCCAACGGGCAGCTGACTCGTTCGCGCTGCGTGTCCCCAAGGCCTTTGCCAACCGCATAGTGAAGGGCGATGTTAACGACCCGTTATTACGCCAAGTCTTACCCCTAGGCGAAGAGCTTGCCCCACCGCCAGTCGGCTATA
Source organism: Pseudomonadales bacterium (assembly GCA_041589295.1). GTDB lineage: Bacteria > Pseudomonadota > Gammaproteobacteria > Pseudomonadales > Oceanobacteraceae > Bermanella. The sequence continues at coordinate 26,190 of JBFHVZ010000018.1, read as the reverse complement.
GCCTTGATCCACTGGGCGAGGTCAGCGCCAACGCGCAACCCGGTGTGGTACATAAATATCGCAGCCGCGTTTTACTTATTGTGAATAGCGCTTGCGCCGTCCATTGCCGCTACTGTTTTCGCCGTCACTTTCCCTACAGTGACAACCAATTGGGGCTGCAACAATGGCAAGAGAGTTTGGCCTATGTAAAACAGCAACCGGAGGTGAACGAAGTAATATTGAGTGGCGGCGACCCGTTAAGCAGTAATGACTCTCGGTTATTTAAGCTGCTGGAGATGATCGAAGCGCTACCGCAGATTACCCGTGTGCGGATTCACAGCCGCTTACCTGTGGTGATTCCTGCAAGACTCACCAACGCACTTATAGCTCGCTTGGCTCAATCTCGGTTAAAGGTGGTTTTGGTGATTCATGCGAATCACCAACAAGAACTAGACAAAGAAGTGGCCAATGCCTTACTCAAAGCTCGGCAAGCCGGTCTGCACCTTCTTAACCAAGCGGTGCTGCTAAAAGGGGTAAACGACAAGCTAAGCGACCAAATTGCTTTGAGCGAGCGTTTATTTGAGATGGGGGTGCTGCCCTACTATCTTCATTTATTGGACCCTGTGGTCGGCGCCCATCACTTCGATATTCCACTGCAACAAGCCCAGCAACTGCATCATGACATGCAGTTAGCCCTGCCTGGGTTTCTGGTGCCCAAACTGGTCCGCGAACTGGCAAGCCAAGGTTCAAAAACGCCAATACCACCGTTAGTCGTGCCAAACTAGGCGTTCGTAATACATTTTTACATTTCAGGTTGGCGATTGCTCACTTTTGTCACTAAAATCTGGGGATTCGGGCTCTCTATGCCCAACGCAGCAAAAGCCCTGCAAACTTCAAAGGATTGAAGCACAACAGGGCAATTAAAAATAAAAATAACGTTATACGGAGATAACGCATTTGCTGGCCGCTAGGAAAAGTGCAAACACTATGGAGACCCATGCCATCGAACTTCATGCTCCTCATCTCACTCAGGAGTACCTGACGTTTTGTGCGGACGGGCTGGATGACTTTGAAGCCTGGGCCAAAGCCTTACCCATGGGCAACTTGGGCGCTGCCTCTAAACTTCTGTTTCAAGCTACGAAAGAACTGTGTGTCACATCGTTCACCAGCACACACAGATACAAACGCCTAGAGATCATTCGCGATAAAACCCACGCCATTTGCCAACTACTAGAAAAGCGTTACCTCAATCATTCCGTCACCCTAAGCGATACCGACCGCAAAGTGGCCAACCTCACCCAAGCGCTCACCATGCAATTGGCAGCAGGTTACAAGCGCGTTGCATTGGACGAATGGCAGTGGTGCAAACAAAAGAAAAAACCGCCCCAAAAACTGATGACCTTTGCCGTGCACCGTGCCGTGGCCGATACCAGCCGTGCCATTTTGCGCGCGCTGCAGTTATACCAAGCGCCACCTAAAAACGCGTGGCTCGATGTTCATCAATTGTATTTATTGGCCGAGCAAGCGCAGATCAGCGGCTACTCCATTAAGGATGAACAGACCCGATACTTGTCCACCTCCAGCATTCGCGATTTATATGCGCGCGCCATGCTATTAGGTACCGCCAAAACCAACCAATTACGCCAACAAGAATTAGGACAAGTGTATGACGCCACCGAGCTGTGGTGCAGCCGCGTACGCGTCACTCAGTCGCAAGACCCGCAAGCCCTATTCAACGTCAACCTATACCGAGATGCAGGCCCCAACTATCAAAAGCTGGCGGCAAATGCACCCGACGCCACTTTACGTGCGGTGGATACGCGCCCTCTCGTGGTTGCACTGCAACTCGCAAAGAACAAACAAGAAGGCGGCACAACGGTACCCAGCACGCTCACAGAGCATGTACTTAACCAATTGATTCTCGCATGGGGTGTATTAAAAGAGCGCTCGTTTCGACGCACCGACGGCGCAGGTGAAATCCAACTGGGCATTGGTTTACTCAGCAGTCACTACTTCATTGCTGGGCAAAAAAGCTTTCCGTTTTTAATGCAGGATTGGATGCCTTCGGGCATGCCCAAGGATAAAAAGAAGGTCCACCCTGACGATGTCTGGGCTAAATCATTCGACGCGGGAAATCATGCCGCCGTCGACATGGACAGCATCGACTTTGACGCCAATGCCTTCTTACATAAACACGCCCACGATCTGCAAATCGACACTGGCCCAAAAGGGCAGATCATCGACAGCCAAATCATCAACACCGCCCCCGGCGGATACTGCCTACGGGTAGCCAACCCACCGGCAGCGCTGCAAACTGGCGAACTACTGGTCATGCGCGAAGGCAATCAGCCCAAATGGTCGTTGGCATGTATTTGCTGGATTCGCACCGTGCAACAACAAGCCGTTGAAATTGGCATTGAACTGCTGGCTCCCAAATGCAGCGCCATCGCCATTCGTGTGCTTAATAAAACCGGTGAAAATGGCGAATTCTTACGTGGTCTCGTCTTGCCAGCCATGCCAGCTGTGGGTCAAGAGCAAACCATTGTCGTGCCCACCATCCCCTTTAAAGTTGGCTGCAAAGCAGAAATTTTAGAAGGTGATCAAATTCATCGTGTGCAATTACTGGCACGCGTCAAAGTCACCCGCAGCTTCGTGCAATACCGTTATCGCAGCTTGTCCAGTGCAGCCAATCCAGAAGCCGCCAAACGCGAACAGAAAAAATCCGACCTGACCACCTCCACTGGTTCCTTCTGGGATCAACTTTGATCCCCATCACACTTTCCCGCCAGCAACTCATTGTCTAACCGCTTGCAACCTTAAAAAAATGTAAACAAGCATTCACCCATTCGGAGGGTCTGGCTATAATCGCCAATCCCGCCTGACAATATTTGTCGTCAGGCACCATTATTTGGCCGGAACGAACATTTTATGCAAGCGAAAGAAGCCATCCGTCTGTTGATTTGTGCAGAGTCACAAAGTGAAGCGGAAGCCATGACCAGCTTACTTCGCAACGCAGGTTACCCAACCCGTGCTCAACTGATCGAAAGCCTCGACAGTCTCAAGCAAAAACTTAACGACAAAATTTGGGATGTGTGCCTGTGCCGTTTATCACTGCCCACTATTAAAGGGCAGGATGTCCTCAACGAAATTCAACGTCAGGGCAAAGACATTCCCACCATTTTTATTCACGACGAAGTGGATAGCGTCACCGCAGAAAAATCGTTAAAAAGCGGCGCACAAGATTTAGTACCCAGTGGTGAATACAACCATTTATTGCAAGTTGTGTTTCGTGAATTGAAACATTTGCACCAACGCCGTGAACTGCGTGAGGCCGAAGCATTGCTGCGCGAAGCCGAAAAACGTTGTCAGGTTTTGCTCGAAAGCGCGCAAGATGCCATCGCCTACATTCAAGACGGTATGCATTTATTTGCTAACGACAGTTACGCCGATCTATTTGGTTACGACGACGCTGACGACCTGCTCATCATGCCCGTCATGGACATGGTCAGCGAAAAAGACCAAGGTCGCTTCAAAATATTTTTAAAAGATTTTAAAGACGGCAAAACCCGCAGTAGTCAGTTTGAGTGCACCATGCTCAACGCCAAAGATCAACCTATTGAAACCCGCATGATCTTTTCACGTGCAACATTTGACGACGAGCCATGCACCCAAGTCATCATCCGTGCAAACTCAGACAACGCCGAACTTGAAGCCAAACTAAAACAAATTAGCTCGCAAGACTTACTCACTGGCTTATACAACAAACAATACTTTAACGAATGCTTGGCAGACGCCGTGGACAAAGCCGTTATTAGCGGCTCCCGTGGCGCAGTGGCTTACATCAACATAGATGGCTTCGGCTCAGTAAAATCAGACGTAGGTATCGAAGGGGCCGACATGGTGATTTGCGATGTGGCACACCTCATTCGCACCAAATGTCGCGAAGAAGATATGGTCGCCCGCATTGGTGAAGATGTTTACGGGGTATTACTGCACGACTGCAACTCCGAACAAGCGCAGGGCTTTGGCGAACACATTCGCAAGAGCATTCAAGAGCATTTAATTGCGGTTGAACAACGTACTATCCAAGTCACCGCCAGCATTGGTATTGCGTTAATCAACGAAAGCTCACCTAGCCCCAAAGTTGTGTTGCAACGTTCGCACGAAGCATCCGACTACGTTCGCAAGCTGGATGGCCACGCCAAAGGCAATGGCATCTACCTTTATAACCCAGCGCAATTAGCAAACACAGACGAAGAACGCATGCTGGCCAAAGTCATGGATGCGTTGAAAAACAACAGTTTCAAAACCCTTTACCAACCTATCATCAACCTACGTGATGAAGAGGGTGAGCACTACGAAACCATGTTGCGTCTGGTGGACGACGACGGCAAAGAGCTGTCGCCCATGGACTTTTTAAACAGCCAATCCAACGAGATCAAACGCAAAGTCGACCGTTGGATGTTATTAAATACAGTGAAAAAACTTGCCCTGCATCGCAGCAAAGGCAACGACACCCGCATCTTTATTAACCTGACCAATGAATCGCTGACCGATAACACCTTGTTGCCTTGGCTACATAAACTACTGCAAACCGCAAAGTTACCGCCAAAAAGCATCGTCATGCAATTTACCGAAGCCGATGCCATCAACCACCTAAAACAAGCGCAAGCCATGAGCACAGGCTTAAACAAATTAGGCTGTAAGGTTGCCATTAACCGATTCGGCAGTGCCATCGACCCCTTTGCCTTGTTTAAACACGTCAATGTCGATTACGTCAAAGTAGACGGCTCGTTTACGCAAGAGCTGGACAACGAAAAAGGCATGGAAGCACTGAAGACATTATTGAGTGGCATTCAAGAGCACGAAAAAGCCTCCATCGTTCCGTTTGTGGAAAACGCCAACATCGTTGCGCAGCTTTGGACAACCGGCGTAAGCTTTATTCAAGGTTACTACCTGCAATCGCCTAGCGAAGATATGAATTATCAGTTTAGTGATGAGTAGCTAGTCGAGAAGTAATGGACGGTGGACAGCGATGGTTTTGCTGCAAGGTTGTGGCGTCAAGCTTCACGCCAGATTTACTTCATACTCCCGGCGTCCGACTCACACATACTTGTCGCCCTAAAGGGCGACCTACAAGTTACGAGATCGTAGGTCGCGGCTCGGCGTGCCCCTAGTGGGTATCAGCCCGACACACACCCCCGACTAAACGCTTAAGCCTTGTAGGCACAAGTGCCATTCGGCGAAAGACCTCGCAACTCAATTAACAACATCATTTGCCACCTTTGAAATCACGACGAGGCGTCGACTCTTACGAGCGTCTTCTGCAAGCGCCTCCTACGAGCGCCCATTAAAAAAGAAAAACTAAAAAGCCGATTCGTTTCCGAATCGGCTTTTTTATTTTTAGATAACAAAACTCTTACTGAAGCGTTTTCGAGGCATATCTTTGAGGGAAGCATGTCGCCCTGAAGGGCGACCTACAAGTTGCGAGATCGTAGGTCGCGGCTCGGCGTGCCCCTTGTGGGTATCAGCCCGACTCCCGACTCCCGACGTCAGGCTCCTTAAATATCGTCGCGGTCTCGAATCCCGAGCAAATACAACACCCCATCTAAACCTAGTGTCGAAATCGCTTGCTCGGCATTTTGTCGCACCAATGGTTTGGCACGGAAGGCGATGCCTAAGCCGGCTTTGGCTAACATGGGTAGGTCGTTGGCTCCGTCGCCCACGGCGATGGTTTGTTCTAAGCTGATGCCTTCTTTGTTGGCAATTTCTTCTAACAAAAACGCTTTGCGGTTACCGTCTACAACAATGCCTGTGACGTTGCCGGTGACTTTACCATCGACAATTTCTAATTCGTTGGCGTGCACATAGTCGATGCCTAATTTACTTTGCAGGTAACGACCAAAGTAATTAAACCCACCTGAAAGAATTGCTGTTTTGTAACCCAGTTTTTTCAGCGTACTAACAAGTCGCTCGGCACCTTCGGTAATCGACAGACGTTGCGCGATGCGTTCCAATACGGATTCGTCTAGGCCTTTTAACAATGCGACACGACGTTCGAAACTTTCGGTAAAGTCGATTTCGCCGCGCATGGCGCTTTCGGTAATTTCGCTCACTTGTTCACCCACGCCGGCTTCTTTTGCCAGTTCGTCGATGACTTCGGCTTCAATCAAGGTGCTGTCCATGTCGAAGGCCACAAGGCGGCGGTTACGACGGAATGGGGTGTCTTCTTGTACAGCTATGTCTACACCCAGTGCGCTGGAGATTTCTAAAAATTCGGCGCGTAACGCGGCTTGGTCAACTTCACCACGCACGGAAAATTCGACGCTGGCTTTGGTCTTGCCTTGGTCGCCTTCGTCTTCGAGAGGCACGCGGCCTGACAGGCGACTGATGTTGTCGATATTGAGATCAAAGCGCGCTACCACTTCGGTCACGCGGGCAATGTGTTCGGCACTGATGCGGCGTGCCAACAGGGTGATGATGTGGCGATCTTTCCCTTGGGCGGCGACCCAACGCTCGTAGCGTTCTTCGCTAACCGGGGTAAAACGCACCGACATACCCATTTCGTGACTACGAAACAGGACGTCCTTTAATACGGGGGCTGACTCGGCACTGGTGGGAATTTCCGCCAGTATCCCAAGGGAGAGATTGTCATGAATCTCGGCTTGGCCGATGTCGAGAATAGTGACGCCGTACTGGGCTAAAATGCCCGTGATACTGGCGGTCACTCCAGGCTTGTCTTCGCCTGTGACTTTAATCAGTACTACTTCTTTCACTGCAGCTCCCCGTTCTATATGACTGCTGGCCGCTTATAGCTTGGCCGCTTCAGCTTGCAGTTGCGCTACGGTGCCGCGCAGTTCTTCGATCAGGTCAACGGTTTCGTGGTTAGACAACGCACGCTCGCGGTCATTGCTCATCAGAAACAGACCTTTTTCCAGTTCTTTCAGTTTTGTTTCGAAGGTTTGTTTAACGTCACTCATGAGTGTTTCCTATCGGGTTTGTAAGAAGTTTATGGTAATTTGCCGGCCTTCATAGAGCGCCTTGCCAATACAGGTTAGTATGGCTGACCCTGAAGTGCGCGTAATTCAATGGGGCGCTATCATAAACCATTTACGCCATTCGATGTATTAAGAAAGAAGTAAGCCATGACATTACAACAACAAAACTGGCCTTTTCGAATTCGCGTGCTGATCCTCACCAGTGTCATCACCTTGATTGCCTGCATTTTACTGGGCTGGCCACTGACTCGTGCCAGCACACAGGCCTTAGAAACCCAAGCTACCCTATTGCGCGATACCCTGACTCAACAGGCCAGCACCCAAGCGGCGGATGCTATTTTCAGTCAGGATCTGGTCAGTTTAAATGTCATGCTATCCACGCTGGTGGAGCATCCAATGGTGGCGTTTGCGGCGGTTTACAGTCTGGATAATCAAGTCGTCGCAGAACAAGGCATTGCCCCCAATTATGTAGGTGAAAACCCGGTACGTTTGCTGTATCAGGACCAGATGATCGGCTCATTCCAACTGGTGTTGGATCCAAACCCGCTGCGCACAGCGGTGCAGCGTATTTACGGTTTATGGATGATCTTATCCTTGTTGGCCATATCCTTGGCGGCGCTAGTGGGGTGGCATGTTGGCCAACGCCACGGCCAACGTTTGGATAACCTGCGCGACCATCTGGCCAATCTGCCAGACAACGCCGCAGAGGTACCACAATACAAACAGGGTGAATTGGCCGCGCTATGTGAGCATATTCAAAACATGGCTCAGCAACAAAAAGCGCAACGGGACATGCAAGCCGCTTTGGCGCGCTTCACTCGGTCCGGCAACAGCATGAACCTGCTGTCCATGGGGGCCGACAACCGCGTCATGCACGAGGACTACACCCGCGCCTCGGTACTGTTTATTGATTTTGTGGCCTTCGATCAGGCGGCTGCCGAGCTTGCTCCCAGTGATATGGCCCAATTGCTAAACCAATATTATTACCTCATTCATCAAGCGGCCCGTTTGTACAATGGCACCGTGGATAAATACGTGGGCGACGGCATCATGGTGCTGTTTGGCGTGCCCCAACCCGACGAGAAAGACTGCTTCCATGGCGTGTGTACGGCCTTGTTGTTGATTGGATTGTTTTACGAATTCAACAACAAGCGTCGCCAGCAAAGCCTTCCAATTTTGGAATTTAAGATGGGTATGCACACCGGCACCGTACTGACCAGTTTGTTCGGCGACGACGATGATCAACAATACAGTGTGGTAGGCGATACATTGCACCAAGCAGCTCGTTTGTGTCGCAAAGGAAAAGCACAGCGATTATTGGTCAGTGACGAAGTCATTCGCAGTGGCCGCCTAACCAGCACCCTAACCTTGGAAAGTGCCTTTACGTTAAAGGGCGATCAACCCGGACACACACTCGATTGCCACTGGGTGAACGACCTTGCGCCAAATTACCGCGCGCTTATCCAACGACAAGTGCAGCACATTAGCGCGCAGTCGGTGGACGAAGGCAGTGAGTCTTAATCGCGTCTGTGCTGGCCGCGTAAAAATCCGTAAAGACGGGTTAATCTTGATTAAGGTCGCTTTTGACTCATTACAATCAGTGCTAAAATGAGATCCATTCTCATTTCATATCCATATCTCAACCCAACACTTGGTTGTACCATCCACTCAAGGAACCGCTATGCGCACCCTGATTTTGCTAAGTTTGATTCTGATGTCGACCCTTGCTCAAGCCGAGCAGGTTAATATCTATTCTTTCCGTCAGCCGTTCTTAATTGAACCCATCCTCGACCGCTTTACTCAAGAAACAGGCATCGAAGTCAAAGTGGTTTTTGCAAAAAAAGGCCTTATTCAGCGCTTACAACGGGAAGGTAAATTGTCCCCAGCGGACTTAGTTTTAACTTCTGACTTTGCCAATTTGCTGCAATTAAAAGAAGACGGACTCACCCAAGCCTTCGACAACAGCAACGCCATTAGCCAAAACATTCCTGCGCAATTCCGCGACCAAGAACAACACTGGTTGGCATTGACCAAGCGCGTCCGCAACATCTACAGCTCGAAAGAACGCGTAGGCAAATTAGAGGGCATTCGTTACGAAGATTTAGCCGACCCTAAATACAAAGGTCGTATCTGTACACGCAGCGGCAAGCACCCATATAACCTAGGTTTAATTGCTTCAATGATCGTGCATAACGGCGAAGCGGCCACCGAGCAATGGTTGAACGGGGTGAAAGCCAACCTTGCACGTAAACCACAAGGTAATGACCGCGCCCAAGTAAAAGCCATCAAAGAAGGTCTATGCGATATTTCATTGGGCAACAGCTACTACTTCGGCAAAATGCTGCAAGACGATGAACAAAAAGCGTGGGCCGATGCCGTTGAATTAAATTTCCCTAACCAAAACGACCGTGGTGCACACCTCAACGTCAGCGGTGCTGTGATGGCGAAATACGCGCCTAACAAAGCCGCCGCACAAAAGCTGTTGGAATACCTAACCAGCGAAAAAGCTCAAGCCATGTACGCCGAGTTGAACATGGAATACCCAGTGAAAGCAGGGGTTCCAGCCTCTGCCATGGTGAGCAGCTGGGGAAGCTACAAAGGCGACGAAGTTGCACTCAACAAAATCGCAGAACAACGTAAAACCGCATTAAAGTTAGTGGATAAGGTGAAGTTCGACTTATAATCCCGCCCCATGACGGGACAAGCATTTAGTACGCACTCGAAAACCGCGGCTCGGCCAACTATTTGGCTACGCCGCGTCCTACCCAATTTAGGCTGGCTCAGCGGTGCCATTGCACTGCTGATTAGCTTGCCGGTTCTGGCTTTAGTCTACGAAGCATTATTTAGCCCAGCCGACGATGCCTTTCGCGACATCGCCAACACTGTGCTGTGGGATTACTGCATCAACAGTTTGGCCGTGGTGTTTTTCACACTGATCTTCGCCTGCTTGTTTGCCATTCCCCCAGCTTGGTGGTGTGCTCGCTACGAATTTAAAGGGCGGCGTTTTTTGCAGTGGGCCATGGTGTTTCCGTTAGCGATACCCGCTTATATCAGTGCATACATCTATACCGATGCGCTGGATTACGCGGGCCCCATACAATCCGGTTTACGCGCACTTATGGGGTGGCAAACCCCACAAGACTATTGGTTTTTTGATGTACGCAGCCGCATAGGTGCCAGCATCATGTTGGCGCTGGCGCTGTACCCTTATATCTTTTTACTGCTGCGCCACAGCTTCGCAAATCAAAGCGAAACCTTAGAACACGCGGCCCGCTTAATGGGTGCTAAGCCCCGTACGATATTTTTTAAAATTCACCTACCCTTGGTCCGTCCTGCCCTTGCCGTGGGTTGCACACTGGTGGCCATGGAAGCCCTTGCAGACTTTGGTACCGTGCATTTGTTTGCCATCAGTACGCTCACCACCGCCATTTATGACAGCTGGTTGGTGTACGGATCACTGGCCACAGCAACGAAAATCAGTTGTTTGTTATTGTTGTTTGTTTTGTCGTTAGTTTGGTTAGAACGTCGCCAACGTCGTCAGCAAAAACAATACGACGTGAAAGCCAGCGCACGCTTGCAAGACGACACCCCCACCACGGCTCAGTTGTGGAAAATTTGGGGCGTTTGCTTGAGCATTTTTGCCGCGGGTTTTGTGATTCCGGTACTGACCCTAATAAGCTACTGCACCACCTACCTTGCCGAAAATCTACAGCCAACGCTCTGGCAGCATGCAGTAAACACGTTTTGGTTAGCTGTGATTGCCGCGCTGTTGTGCACGTTCATCGCACTGCTATTAAATGCCCGTGTGCGCTTTAACAACAATGTCGTGACGCAAACCCATCTCACCATTGCCTCGTTGGGTTATGCCATTCCCGGTACGGTGCTCGCCATTGCGGTATTAATTCCACTTGGTTTTGCCGACCTGAGCATTAACGCGTGGTTAGAAGCGCAAGGCGCAGACACCATTGGCTTGTTATTTAGTGGCACCACGTTCGCCTTGGTGCTGGCGTTTGTGATTCGGTTTGCGGCCATTGCCAACGGCAGCGTCAATAGCGCTTACAGTCAGATCCACCCACATTTAGATTTAGCCGCGCGCACATTGCGCAGTCGTAAAGCCCGCGTGTTCCAACGCATTCACTTACCGTTAATTGCACCCGCGACGCTCAGCGCGTTGTTACTGGTATTCATTGAATGCGTAAAAGAATTACCGGCGGCACTGTTGTTGCGCCCATTTGATTTTGAAACCCTGTCCACCTACGTTTACCAATTCGCCAGTGACGAACAACTGGAACACGGCGCATTGGCCGCGCTGTTAATCATAGTGGTCAGTCTGTTACCCATAGCCCTGCTAGCAAAAACGCAACGAGCTGCCAATGCTGAACATTGAACACCTAAGCGTCACCTTGGGTTCTAAAACCATATTGAATGACTTTTCGTTGTCATTAGCGCAAGGAGAAATCCTGTGTTTATTGGGCCCAAGTGGCTGCGGTAAAACCACCGCGTTAAAAGCCATTGCCGGTTTGGTCGAAAGCCAACAAGGCGACATCAACCTATTTGGTGACGTGATCAAACAAGGTCAGTATGAGCAGCCACCCGAAGCACGGGGCATGGGATTTATTTTTCAAGACTATGCTTTGTTTCCCCACATGACCGTGGCACAAAACATTGCGTTTGGTTTAAAGGGTCAAAGCCAGCAAGCCATTCGCGCTGCGGTGGACGAAGTGCTTGCACTGGTTCATCTGCAAGGTTTGGGTGAGCGTTATCCACACCAATTATCCGGCGGACAACAACAACGCACCGCTGTGGCCCGTGCATTGGCGGCAAAACCCAAACTGCTGTTAATGGACGAGCCGTTTTCCAATATCGACAGCCAAGTAAAACACGCTTTAATGGCCGAACTGCGCGGCATATTAAAAGCCCATAACATCACCTGCATTTTGGTCACTCACGCCAAGTACGAAGCGTTTGCTTTTGCAGACAAAACCGCCGTCATCAATCAAGGACGTGTAGAACAAGTGGGATCAACGCGAGCTGTTTTTGAAACCCCGGCCAATTTATTTGTGGCCGAGTTTATGGAAAGCGGAAACCTGCTGGCTGTGGATAAAGCACCTACGTCGCTCTTTGCTAAAAAGCCAAAGGTGCCGTCGCACGCTAAATCTCACTCTCTATCTAGCGCTCAAACTCACTCTCCATCTAACCCTCAAGGTCATTGGCTATTAACCGAAACTGGTTTTGATTTGGATGCACACCAAGGCCTAATGGTCGAAGTTAAAGACAGCCTGTATATGGGTCACCGTTATCGCAATGTATTGGCGTGGCAAGATTGGATTTTTCATGTGGAGAGCCTCGCGCCCTTAAATGTAAATGAACATTTGCTGGTTCAATACACGCAAAATCCAGTGTGGGTACCCTAGTCAGCGTTTTTATTTTCGCGCTTTATAGTTTACCGGCCGAATACCAAGCTTTTGCAATTTAGACGTGAGTGTCGTGGCGGGAATACCCAGCATGGCAGCCGCTCCCTGTGCACCCGATACTTTGCCAGCACAGTGCTGCAAAGCTGCGATCAGGTTGGCTTTTTCAATGGCTTTCATTTCAGCTTCGGTTTTCACAGGGTGGCGACTGACGTCCGTATGTGCATGCTGGACGTTACTATTTTGATCGGCCGAATCCTGAACGGCCGCTACATCTTGCTGTAAAAAATCGAATTTTAATTGATTGCCCCGCGCTAAGATCACCTGACGTTCGATAATATTTTCTAGTTCGCGAATATTCCCCGGCCAAGCATATTGCTTTAATCGCTCTAGCTGACTTAACGGCAAGCGTAAGTCTCGTTTATGTGTGCGCTCTTTTGCACGATGCAAAAAGTGTTGTGCCAATAACGGAATATCCTCCTTACGTTGTCGCAAGGGCACAGACTCAATGGGAAACACGTTTAAGCGGAAATACAAATCCTCTCGAAACGCACCGGCTGCTACACGGGCTTTAAGATCTTGATTCGTGGCCGCAATAATACGGACATTAACACTCCGGGTTTTGGACTCACCCACACGTTCGAATTGCTGCTCTTGCAGCACGCGCAATAACTTTCCTTGCAGCGCCAAAGGGATTTCTCCGACTTCGTCTAAAAACAATGTGCCGCCATCGGCCAACTCGAATCGGCCCATGCGACTTTCGGTGGCGCCGGTAAACGCCCCTTTACTGTGGCCAAAGAATTCGCTTTCAAATAGATCCGCAGGAATGGCAGCGCAGTTAACGCGAATCAGCGAGCGTTCGCTGCGCGCACTGGTGTCATGAATGGCGCGCGCAATCAGTTCTTTGCCTGTGCCGGACTCGCCATGAATTAAAACCGTGGAATCCGTACCCGCTACCAGTTGGATTTTTTCAAGCACGGCGCGAATGGCTGGGCTTTTACCAACAATTTGGTGGTGATTAAATTCAGAGCTGATTTCTTCTTGCAGGTACGCGTTTTCTTGTTGCAGTTTTAACCTTAGAGTTTCCACTTCAGAAAGCGCATCCATGAGTTGTTGTTGCGCTAAACGCTTTTCCGACACGTCACGAAAAATCACCACGGCACCCACTACTTGTTCGCCGTCCTTAATGGGAGTACTAGTGTATTCAACCTGAATGGCGTGACCGTCTTTGTGCCAAAACACTTCGTTGTCGACACTGTTTACCACGCCCTGTTGAAATGCTTGATAAATAGGACAGCCATCTATGTGGTAGTGACTGCCGTCGCCATGGCGTGCGTGAATAGTGTAGTGAATGTTTTTGCCTAACAGTTCGTCAGCACTCCAACCCAACATGCGCTCCGCAGCAGGATTCAAGAATGTGGTCAAACCTTCGGCATCCACACCATAAATGCCCTCACCAGCGGCATCTAAAATTAATCGGTTTTCGGTTTCGAAATCACGAAACACTTTTGCCATGCGTTTCCAATGCTGCACTCCCGAACGGTAATGCCAGTGGGCTTCCATTTCTTTGCGATGACGTTCGGCATCGGTAAAGGCTTGAAACACCAACTGCAAACAAATCTGGTCGTTTACCTCTAAGGTTTTGGCCACGGCTTCGATACGAATGCGGTCCGGTGCAGCTTGCTCTTTGATTTGTCCTTGGCTTTGTCCTTGATTGTGGTTTTGCCCTTGAACTTGAATGTACAGTTCATCTGTCCAACCTTTTTGGTTTTCCAACACCTCGTCGGTAAAGCTGATGAGCTCCCCTACCGACTGCGCAAACAAACCATGCACGCTGCGACATTGAAGTTCCGGCAAGGACAATCCTAAAAAACCACAAGCGGCTTCGTTGGCCTCCAAAATGCGATTGGCAAACGGCTCAATAACCATCACGGGTAATGGCCCGTAGCGAAACGCCAAATCCACCAGATTAACGGCTCGACCCGCGCCCAAATGACGCTCATCTGTTTCCGACTCGTCTGTTTGCTGCGTTTCCCTTTCCGGTCGATTCATAGACGTACGGGGCAGGGAAGACGACCTGAGATTCGCAGTGGACAGCGGCAGTGACATGGCAAATGCCTCCCATAAATTCATTCGATGGTCTGAGTTCAGCAAAGCCAATACCAAGTCTTAATGAATGCCGAAATCCCGTAAAAACCACTACGAAACTTCGTAATTATCGAAATTCCGTAATTTTTAAACTCACCTAAAAATCCCATTAACTCCTTTAAAAACAACACATTACGAAACTTTTTCACCATGGCACCTGGGTTGCAAAAGGGTAAACCAGCCAGCGAAGGCAAATCGCAAACAATGCTCCAAAGTGAACCCTTGCGTGCTTCATAAGTGTGTCCGACTAAAGCCACCGTTTAGAGTCACACCGTCACGCATCGAGCAATGGACCGGATTAAGACCGAAAGACGTTTAAGACTGGAGAGAGAACCGATGACGCTAAAAAGTTTGGGCAACCCCTACGACGAACACACGCGGCTAACCCACACCGTCACTTGTACCTGCGACGACTGTCAGGGCAAATCCATTTTACTAACCGACCAACAACGCACCGCAGCATTGGAAGCGCAAGCCGACAAAATGGTGGTCGATCCCACAATGGCAAAAGAGCAAAGCGAATTTGCCAGCGCCGATGACATGATGGATCGCGTTGTGGAAAACGCCATCGTCCGCGGTGTGTTTGGTCAGCATGACGCCAGCCGTCGCGACTTTATTAAGCTGATGGGTGGCACCACGTTAGCGGCAGTTTTGGGCACCATGATTCCCATGGACAAAGTCAAAGCAGCGGTAAAAGACAGCATAGGCAAATTAGAAAAAACAAAACTGAGCGTGGGCTTTGTCCCTATTACCTGCGCCACGCCCATCATCATGGCCAAGCCCATGGGGTTTTATGCGAAATACGGTTTGGACGTGGACGTGATTAAAACCGCAGGCTGGGCCGTGGCCCGCGATAAATCGTTAAACGGTGAATACGATGCTTCGCACATGCTGACACCCATGCCGCTGGCCATGACCATGGGAGCAGGCTCCACCGCCGAGCCTTACATCATGCCCGCCGTCGAAAACATTAATGGCCAAGCCATTGTGTTGCACAACAAGCACAAAGATAAGCGTGACCCCAAACAGTGGAAGGGGTTTAAATTCGGCGTACCGTTTGACTATTCCATGCATAACTTTTTGTTGCGCTACTACGTTGCAGAGCACGGCATTGACCCAGACAAAGACATTCAAATTCGAGTCGTGCCACCTCCAGAAATGGTCGCTAACTTGCGCGCAGGTAACCTCGACGGTTATTTATCCCCAGACCCATTTAACCAACGTGCGGTGTACGAAAAAGTCGGCTTCTTGCACATGCTCACCAAAGATATTTGGGAAGGTCATCCATGCTGTGCGTTCGCGTGTTCACAAAAATTCGCCACCGAAATGCCCAACACCTATGCCGCGTTGTTCCGCTCCATTGTGGATGCCACACACTATTCGGCTAAGCACGAAAACCGCGCTGAAATTGCCAAAGCCATTGCACCGAAAAATTATTTAAACCAACCCGAGGTGGTGATTAAGCAAGTACTCACCGGACGTTATGTGGACGGCATCGAACAAAAAGTTCACGACGTGCCGTCGCGCATAGATTTCGACCCATTCCCTTGGCATTCCATGGCGGTGTGGATTCTGACGCAGATGAAGCGTTGGGGTTACATCGAAGGCGATGTGGATTACCGCAAAATTGCCGAGCAAGTGTATGTGGCCGCCGATACCGGCAAAGTCATGCGCGAACTGGGTTACGAGCCTCCGTCAAAAACCTATCAAAACTACACCATCATGGGGAAAACCTTCGATTACACCCAGCCCGAAGCCTACATCAACAGCTTTGCCATTAAGAGGGGTTAGTCATGACATTGAATCTGCGCGCAGCCATGGTGTCCATGCTGTTTTTGATCGTGTTGTTTGGCATTTGGGAAGCCACCAATCAACCTCCCAAGGCCAGTGCCGCACTGTCGGAATTTGAACTGTTAATGGGCGGTGCAGATCAGGAGGCGCGGGTGCCCCCGCCCTCCCAAGTATTTGTGCATGCGTTTAATGAATTAAGCGATCCGTTTTACGATGCTGGCCCCAACGATAAAGGCATTGGCATTCAGTTAGCGTATTCCATTTATCGTGTGCTCACCGGCTATTTGTTAGCGGCGTTGGTGGCTATACCGCTAGGATTTTTAATTGGCATGTCGCCACTGATGTACCGAGCGTTAAATCCCTTTATTCAGATCTTACGGCCCATCTCACCGCTGGCGTGGATGCCGTTGGCCTTGTTCATTATTAAAGACAGTGAACAGTCCGCCATCTTTGTGATTTTTATCTGCTCCATTTGGCCCATGTTAATTAACACCGCGTTTGGTGTTGCCAACGTGCGCAGCGATTGGGTACGCGTTGCGCAAACCCACGAACTCAGCCCACTGCAAACGGCCTTTAAAGTCATTTTGCCTGCGGCCGCGCCCACCATTTTAACTGGCATGCGTATTTCCATTGGTATTGCTTGGTTGGTCATTGTGGCGGCCGAAATGCTCGTGGGTGGTACAGGCATTGGCTACTACGTATGGAACGAATGGAACAACCTAGATTTAAGCAGCGTGATCTTTTCCATCTTTATGATTGGGTTTGTGGGCATGTTATTGGACATGAGTTTGTCGGCGGTTTCACGGCTGGTGCAATACGAGGAGTAAAACATGGCAAAGGCTTTTGTCTCGGTGGAAAAACTCACCAAAACGTTTCCAAACAAAAAAGACGACGACCTTGTGGTGTTTGAAGATGTGAACATTCAAATTCAAGAAGGCGAATTTGTTTGCATCATTGGCCACTCTGGTTGCGGTAAGTCCACCATTTTAAATGTGCTGGCTGGGCTGGAAGAAGCCAGTGCTGGCGGCGTCATAATGGATGGTAAAGAAGTCGCTGGCCCCAGCTTAGACCGTGGCGTGGTGTTTCAAAACTACAGTTTGCTGCCTTGGTTAACCACATTGCAAAACGTGAACTTTGGGGTAAGCGCTCGCTGGCCACAGTGGAGCAAACAAAAAGTCGAAGCCCATAGCCGCACTTTTTTAAACATGGTGGGCTTAGATCATGCGGTGGACCGTAAACCTTCGCAACTGTCGGGCGGCATGCGGCAACGAGTGAGCATCGCCCGCGCCTTTGCCACCCAACCCAAACTGCTATTGCTAGACGAACCCTTCGGAGCACTAGATGCACTGACGCGCGGCAAAATTCAAGACGAACTCATCAACATTTGGGGTCAAAGCAAGCAAACCGTTTTTATGATTACCCATGATGTAGACGAAGCCATTTTATTGGCCGATCGCATTTTATTAATGACCAATGGTCCTCACGCTAATGTCGCCGAGTCTGTCACGGTCAACATTGCTCGACCACGCAATCGTGCAACCATCATTGCAGACCCAGCCTATTACAAAATTCGAAATCACCTTGTGGATTTTTTGGTGAACCGTTCCAACGACGAGGCATTAAAAACCGAGCCAACGCGCTGGGTGGATCCGTCGTTGGAGACCGTACAAGACACCGAAAGCGATTCCCGTAAAACCGTAAACCTTTAACACACAACATTCGTTTAAACAGGAGCGAACGCAATGAACAAAGAAACCATGACCGATGCCATCGTTGCTGCCAAACAAGCGAAAGGCCTCACTTGGGAAACCATGGGAAAAGACCTTGGTATGTCACCCGTGTGGCTTACCTCTGCTTGCTTGGGTATGAACAGCGCACCCAAAGAAAAAGCCATGGCCATTAGCGAGTATCTGGGATTAGGTGCCGAAGTAGCCAGCGCGCTGGAAGCCTACCCCACTAAAATTTGGGATCAAGCCGTGCCAACCGACCCGCTCATTTATCGCTTGTATGAAATCGTTGGCGTGTACGGCGAAACCTTAAAAGAAGTCATTCAAGAAAAGTTTGGCGACGGCATCATGAGCGCCATCGACTTTTCTATGGAAGTAGATAAAGAAGAAAACCCTAAAGGCGACCGCGTATTACTCAGCCTTAACGGCAAATTTCTCCCTTACAAGAGCTGGTAAACATGCGTCCACCGTTACCCCCCTTTGACGCTAACAGTGCTAAGGAAAAAGTACAAAAGGCCGAAGACGCGTGGAACGGAAAAGATCCGCACAGTGTGGCACTGGCTTATAGCGAAGACAGTCAGTGGCGCAACCGTGCGGAGTTTATTTCCGGTCGCGCCGACATTGTTGCCTTCTTACAGCGTAAATGGCAGCGGGAATTAAACTACCGCTTAGTCAAAGAACTGTGGGCATACCAAGGCAACCGAATCGCCGTGCGATTCGCTTACGAATGGCATGACGATTCGGGGCAATGGTATCGCTCTTACGGCAACGAAAATTGGGAGTTTAATGAACAGGGTTTAATGAGCACGCGCATTGCCAGCATCAACGACAAAGTCATTGATGTTAGCGAACGAAAACTTATTTGGGAGGGAATTCAAAAGCCGAAGGACTTTCCATCATTAACGGACTTAGCGCTTTAGCGCTAAGTCCGTTCAGGCGTTTAGTATTCAGGCAGCAAGGTATCCTGCATGCGCTCAATTTCTTCCACCACCGCATCTTCGTCTTCAGAGAAGTAAGCCACATGGAACATGGCTTCGCCTTCTTGCACCAAGGGGATATTCTGCTTGCCGATGATGATGCCGGTTTTACTGGCTTTCACCACGCCTAGTTCTTCACCCATGGGGCTAAAAATTTTTGCTAGGCTTTCGTCTTTTAATACAGAGTCACCAAGGTGCTTTAAGTCTTGCACGATACCGCTGGTATTGGCGCGCATCCAAGTACTGTTGTTGGCAATAAATGGCGTTGTCCTACGTCGACGGCTTTTACGAATGATCAGCCCCAAGTGAGACAACACATTCATAACGCCTTTGACACCCGCACGAATCGACAATTCGTCGAAACGCAATGCTTCACCTGCTTCGTACAATAAGATTTTGGTGCCGGATTCCACCGCAGACTGACGCAACGAACCGTCGCGTAAATCTGAGTTAAGCATCACTGGTACGCCAAACACCTCGGCTAGCTCACGGGTTTCTTCATCTTTTAAATCCGCGCGAATTTGCGGCAAGTTTGAACGATGAATAGCACCTGTGTGCAAGTCGATGCCGTAATTACACAAGCTAACAATGTCTTTCAAAAACTTGTCGGCCACGCGACCAGCTAATGAGCCTTTGGCCGAACCCGGAAAGCTGCGGTTTAAGTCACGACGGTCTGGCAAGTATCGGCTTTGGTTAAGCACACCATAGACGTTCACAATCGGCACCAGAATTAACGTACCGCGCGAAATTTTAAAGTTTTTCTGGCGCATCAATCGACGAATAATCTCAATACCATTGAGTTCATCGCCATGGATGGCAGCCGACACAAATACCGTAGGTCCAGGTTTTTTGCCGTGGTAAATCACCACGGGCATGGACATGTTGGTATTGGTGTACAGCTTGGCCACAGGCATTTCAATTTGTTTTACTTCACCGGGCTTAACGGTGACGCCTGCAACTTCAATTGGATCCATATTAGCCTTTGCCTTTGGTTTTGGTGCTAGCAGGTTTAGCTTGAGCGGCTTGTTTTTCGATAAACTCGATGACCATACCCGCAACGTCTTTTTTAGTTGCCATCTCGATGCCTTCAAGACCCGGTGAGGAGTTTACTTCCATCACCACTGGACCGTTTGACGACTGCAAAATATCAACACCACAAACGTTTAAGCCCATGACTTTGGCTGCGTTCACCGCAGTTTCACGTTCTTCTTTCGACAGTTTTACCAGCTTGGCGGTACCACCACGGTGCAGGTTCGAACGGAATTCGCCTTCGGCACCTTGACGTTTCATAGCTGCAACCACTTTGCCACCCACGACGAAACAACGAATATCTGCGCCGCCGGCTTCTTTAATAAATTCTTGCACCAGAATGTTGGCATTCAAACCCATGAAGGCTTCCAGAATCGACTCTGCGGTTTTGTTGGTTTCGGCCAACACCACGCCAATACCCTGCGTACCTTCCAACAGTTTAATCACCACAGGCGCACCGCCCACGTTTTTGATTAAGTCTTTAATGTTGTCAGGACGGTTTGCAAAACCTGTACGTGGCAGACCAACGCCTTTACGCGACAACAACTGCAACGAACGCAGTTTGTCGCGACTACGGCTAATGGCCACAGATTCGTTTACCGAAAATGTGCCCATCATTTCAAACTGACGCACAACCGATGTACCGTAAAAGGTAATGGACGCGCCGATGCGCGGAATCACTGCGTCGTACTTAGGCAGTTCAACACCATTGTAACGAACCGCTGGACGGCTCTTGGTAATGTCCATGTAACAGTGCAGGGTGTCGATGACATCTACTTCATGTCCACGAGCTTGACCGGCTTCAACCAAACGACGGGTTGAATACAGGTTTTTGTTTCGGGATAGAATGGCAATCTTCACGTTGCGCTCCTTTTTTTCAAAGTTAAATTCTTAGACGAGATTCGGCGTGAAAAAGTCACACAGCAGCCACTACCGAACCATCCGCGCCGATACCTTTGAGCAGTCGGCCTAAGATATCTGCACCCGTAATCACACGGCATTCCGCTTGGGTCCAAACCAAAATAACATCATGGTCGATGACATCGTCTTCGTTCAAGTCCGCCAATTGGGCTTGCTTTAATACGCGCATGGCGTTGCCTAGCGTGGAGTTTAAATCATCAATCACCACAGGACGGTGACAGAATTGATACGCATCCACAGGTTTATCTTCTAACATCATAGCGCGTAAATACCCGTCGGCATCCAATACCAATCTCGGTAGCTCTTTTGGTCCAACCAAAATAACCCATTTGTGGCCAGACTCGTTTACGCGCTTAATAAAGTCGGCATGTTCTGGGTCGCTTTTTTCTGGGATCAAGGGTAAGTCTAACTTGCAAGGCAATTGAATGATGCTTTTCGGATCAAGTACTTCGCCTTCTTGCGATACTTTTACTTCTTCAACCGTGAGGAAGTTTAGGGCACCTACACCTTCGACGTGTTCCACCTCAGCTTCTGAGGCATCCACATGGGCTTGAATGATGCCTTTAAGTTCGTTTTCACGGAAATAGGTAATGCCTTCGCGACCTAACCAACCGTCTAAAATGAGCGCGGTAAATTTAGCCACTGGGAACAGCAAGAACTGATAGAAGCGAATAATTGGCGTGAGCTTGGAAGCCACCCTAAGCGCATTACGCGAAAAATACGCCTGCGGGAATATCTCACCCAAAAACGTAATGGCAATGGTCGAAAACAAAAACGCGTTAATACCCACCAGCACCGAGTCCGACAACAGGGTCAAAAGCACGTTAATGGACACGTTACCCCATAAAATCGTCGCCAACAGAAAGTTGGAGTCTTCGCGCATGGCGAGAATTTTTTCCGCGCTAGGGTTACCGCGTTTGGCTTCTACTTCTAGCTGTAAACGACTCAAACTGAAGTATGCCAAGTTCAGACCAGAAAACATCGCCGACTGTGTCAAACACAAGGCGATACCAATCCAAGATAGAATTTCAACGTTCATGCATTACCCAATTAACAAAATGGAGCCCAGCCCCAAGAACACCACAAAACCCACTATGTCGGTTACCGTGGTTAAAATCACCGCGCCAGAAATAGCCGGATCAATATTAAATTTATTTAGAATAAACGGTATCAGGGTGCCCGAAGACGCCGCCGCCAAGCTGTTAATTACAATGGCCACTAAAATAATGGCGCCCAGCAAGTAAGAGTCAAACCACCAAGCCACCACAGCGGCAATCAGCACGCCGATCACCGCACCGTTAATGGCGGCAATTTTGCTCTCTTTTTTCAGTAGCAAATCTAAGTTAGCACTGGAAATGTGATTCAGCGCTAAACCACGCAGTGCCACGGCCAAGGTTTGACTGCCGGCAATACCGCCCATGCTGGCTACAACCGGCATTAAAATCGCTAACGCCACCACTTGCTGTAATGTGCCTTCGAACATACCTATCACCGCCGACGCCATGAACGCCGTGGCCAAGTTAATCACCAACCAAAAGGCCCGCAAACGTGCCGCTTTAGGAATGGGCGTAAACAAGTCTTCTTCGGTGGACGGCGCTTCGGTGACAGCGGTGGATAAAATGCTGTCTTGCATTTCCCACAAAATAGCCGACACAGGAAAGCAACCCACCAGCGCGCCGTCTTTCTCCACCGGATACCAAGCCACCTGATCATCCGAGTGAATGGTTTTTAATATGTCTTTAAATTGGTCGCTGTGCTCAAACGCCACAATGGGCTGCATGATGTCGGACACGGGACGGTCGTCATCTGGCGACAACTGCGACTCGGTGGACACATGACCTAACAAAGCGCCTTCTTCGTCCACCACATAAATGCCGTGCACACGTCCGCGTTTGCGCAAACGATTGGATAAAGACCCCACCGAAATTTTCGGCCGCACACGCATGATGGACTTATCAAGGTAACGACCCACCTGTGTGTCTTCATAGCTTAGGGCTTCTTGCAGCGCTTTCAGCGTGGCTTCGTCTTGGTCGAGCATCACCGCATCAATCATGCGCTGTGGCAACCAGTCACCGTAGGAACGGATATCCTCAGCGGTCACCATGCCCTGAATGTGCAGGCGTGCCTCATCCGACACCGAGCGTAATAAGTGCTTAGCCGAG
The DNA here is from genome assembly GCA_041589295.1 of Pseudomonadales bacterium. Classification (GTDB taxonomy): domain Bacteria; phylum Pseudomonadota; class Gammaproteobacteria; order Pseudomonadales; family Oceanobacteraceae; genus Bermanella. The sequence continues at coordinate 3,047 of JBFHVZ010000018.1, read as the reverse complement.
TCTTCGTACAGCTCTTTCGCCACGGTCCATAACCGGTCTTTGGCTAATAACGCGTAGACGACTTCACGCTGCTCAACCGGCAGCGATTCTAAAATCTGCGCCACCTCTTGCGGTGACATTAACTCTAAATTTTGGCGCAGTGTTGCTTCGTGTTCTGGTTCTTCCAGAATCCCCAAGGCGATTTGGAGCACCAGATCATAGTCAACTTCTTGATCCAAGGTCTCAGGGTTAGCCTGTGGTTGGTCGATGGTCATCGTGTTTAACCCCTAACAGCACGTTCATCGTAAAACGGTCAAGCTTACAGTAAAGCCTAGACGTTGTAGCTAGCTGCATAGTCACAAAGCTAAGAGAATTTTTTTCTTGTTTGAAACTCCTGCCCATTCGCTGGCTCTAAGCGCGGTTTTTCTCCATTGGCGACTTTTTTGTGACCAAAACCCGTTGCTGAGGCGTCCTTACAAACAACTAAGAAACACCTAAGGCAACTTTGCTAAACCCATTAGATGAATTAGGAAGCGATTTATGTTGGCTAAACCTTTGCTGTATTTCACGACAATCACCGCTTTGCTGCTGGCGCACGGCTGTGGGCAACACGACTCGGATGAAGCCCGCGCACTAAAAAGTGAGCCCATTCCTAGCTTTAGCGACATCGAAGACGTGAAAGAAAAGAAGCAGGCCTTTTTCGAGTTTTTGTACCCTATGGTGCTATTGGCTAATCAAGAAATTCAGGAAGAGCGCGACCTGTTACAAGCCCTAGTCGCCATGGAAGCGGACCTGACGGAAAAAGAGAAAATATGGGTGTTTGATTTGTGTACTCATTACAAAGCCCCATGTGACGCGGATGCGCCTGCAAAAAAGGCGGCCCAGCTTTTGATCGACCGCTTGGGCTCGATCCCACCTTCGTTGGCCTTGGCCCAAGCCGCCAATGAGTCCGCATGGGGTACATCGCGCTTTGCGCTGGATGGCCATAACTACTTTGGTCAATGGTGTTACAGCGACGGCTGTGGTCTTGTTCCCAATAGCCGAAACGATGGTGCTAGCCACGAAGTGCGCGTATTCGACCACCCGCTGGATTCGGTACGCAGCTATGTGCACAACATTAATACCAGCCCAGCCTATAAACCTTTGCGCCAACTGCGTTTAGCCGCTCGTAATGCCGATGAACCGCGCTCTGGCCATACCTTGGCACAGGGGCTAGTTCGCTACTCAGAACGCCGAGAAGCCTATGTCGAAGAAATTCGTCATATGATCCGCTTAAATAATCTGGAAAAATACGACCAACGCGCATTGGCCGAGACCAATCAGGTAACGTTGAATGACCAACCATAAAGACATTGAGGATCGGCTAAAAGCGCTGGTCCCCACCGAGCAGCCCACCAGCAAACGTGAGTTGGTGCAGCACAAAACCAAACAGCAGCAGCGAGAAGCCTTATTCTTGTACGGCGCGTTTGGATTTTTTTCTGTGCTGTTGGTGCTGTTTGCCCCTTTATGGAAAAAACGTTTAGAACACAAACTTACCCACAAAAAGAGACCTAAGCATGAACGGTGAAAACACCATGTGGTACAGCGCCCTGTCCAGCGCGTTAGATACATTGCTGAGCCACATTGCCAGCGTACTGCCTTCTTTATTTGCAGCACTGGTCATTCTGGTGGCCGGTTTTGTTTTGGCTAAGTTGATTAAAGTGGCCGTTCATTCGTTGTTAGAGCGTTCTGGCATTGAACGCTTAGCAGCAAGCACGGGGATTCAAGGCCAACTTAAACGCTTTGGCGACACCGTCACCTTGTCGCGTATTTTGGCTGGCTTGTCTTTTTGGATCGTATTTTTACTGTTTTTTGTCACTGCCGCCGAAACCCTAGGTTTTCCACAGTTGACCAGCACCATAGACGCTTTTGTGCTGTTTATTCCTAAGTTAATTGCCGCCGCATTAATTTTGTTATTTGGCTTGGCCGCCGCAAATTTAGCCCGTGGTTATGTGCATAAAAGTGCCGCCGAGGCGGGCTTTGACTTTGCCAAGCCTCTAGCCAATATCATTTACGCGTTATTGATTTTATTGGTGGCATCCATTGCTATTAGCCAGTTAGAAATCGAGACCCGTTTATTAGATGCACTCATTGCCGTTGCGTTTGCCGCCATGGGCTTGGGCAGTGCTATTTCCATGGGGCTTGGCAGCAAACAGGTTTCGGAAAACATCATGTACTCCATCTACGTCGCCGACCACGTAGAAGAAGGCGATATGGTCACCCTCAAAGACGGCACCAGTGGCCGTGTGCTAAGCATAGGTGCCGTAGCCGTTACCCTTGGCTTGGACGACAACACCCGCAAGATCATAAAAAACAGCGACTTCCTCGACCAACTGGTCATCCAGTCTTAACCGTCCGATAACGACGGGTTTAAGCCTTAGGAAATCCTAGCTTTTAATGCTTTATGATCTCGACGATCACGCGCTGATTGAGCGTGTGATCCAAAAGACCTTGGATTGCGAGCAAGCACTGGGCGTTCTATTTGAACGATACTCAGGGAAGCTGGCCGCCTATCTCAAAGCCAAAATGAATCTTGAGCCCCATCAAATTGACGATGTAATTCAAGACAGTTTCATTACGGCGTCAAAAAGTCTTGCGTCGCTAAAAGACCCCACCAAGTTTTATGCTTGGCTGGTGACCATTGCGCGCAACAAAATGATCGACACCATTAGGGCGAATAAAAAGTACTGCGACATTCAGGAATGGTTTGAAGAATTGCACGACGAACCCGCAGCCGAAATGGAAGCCTCCATGGGGCTGGAAAAAATGATTGCCGGTCTAGACCCTAAAGACCAAGAAATTATTTTGATGAAGATTATTTTAGATTTGAGTTTTAGCGAAATCGCCGAAGTGTTAGCCATAAAACAAAGCGCGGCAAAAATGCGTTATTACCGCGCTTTGGATGAGCTTAAACCTAAATTTGACGAAGCAGACGCCTAACCCTAGGGCACCTCTGAATAATACAGAATAGGCTCTGGCGAAAGGTAAAACTCAAGATCAAGGCGTGGCTTTGAAAATCTAACGGGTTA
>JBFHVZ010000017.1:0-27278 GCA_041589295.1 Pseudomonadales bacterium | reverse complement strand
CCGCGTCCATATCTGTCAATCCCGAGTCCTGCGCAGTGTCAACAATGTAATATCGTCTGGGACTTCCTGACCCACTCGCAGGGCTAACACTTCTTGTAAATTTTCAACTGTGAGTTTGTTCTGCTCAACCAAGTCTAGCAAATAGGCTTCTTTATCACTGAGTCTTGCTTGGGTCAGGACTTCTAATATGCCGTCCGACACCGCCACCAGTTCGAAATCTTGCCCCAGAGAAAGCTCATAGGACTCGTATTCGGCAAACTCAAACAAGCCAACTGGCTGATTGCGTCCGGTCAGGTATCGCACACCCTCTGCACTCTTAAAAATGGGCATCGGGAATTGGCCGCCAACACTATAAGAAAGCGTGTTGGTTGGCAAATCAATAATGCCCAAAAAGATACTCAAATGCTTACCCAGCTTGGCGTCTAATAGCTCGCGGTTAAAGCGCGTCAGCACCTTGTCTGGCCACAGAATTTCTTGACTGCTCTGTCGCTTATAATTGCGACGCAGTCGATTCGTAAGGTTTTTAAGCAACACAGTAATAAATGCCGACGAAGCACCATGGCCAGAAACGTCTGCAATATAAAATAAAACCTTCTCGCCATTGATTGGAAAGTAATCAACAAAATCACCACTTAAATACAAAGATGGCAAAATATTGTAGTTGAATTCAATGCCACTGATTTGCGCTTGAGGCTCTGGCAACATGCGACGTTGAACTTCACGACCGGCCTGTTGATCATGGCGCAGCTCATCCAAGCGCAATTCAAGCTCGCGATTTTTTTGCTCAAGCTGCGTACGATAAGTTTGGTTTTCTTGCAGAAGATTGGCCGCCTTTAGATTACGGCGGATGCTGTGCTCTAGGACTTCTAAATCCAATATCGGTTTGATGAGATAATCGCTGGCACCTAAGCGTAAGGCCTCGACCACATCGGCCATGACACCTGCGCCAGACACCACAATGAAGGGGGTATTGGGAGAAAGCTGGTTGATTTTGCTAAGGACTTCCAAGCCGTCCATGTTCGGCATGCGTAAGTCACAGAGCACAATATCGGGACGCTGGCTATGAAAGCACTCAACCCCTGCGGGGCCGTTGTCGGCCTCCAACACATCAAACCCGCTGTCTTCTAAATATGCAACGATGCTGTCGCGGACAATGGCTTCATCATCGATCACCAGTACCCGACCCACGACTTGACTCATTAGCTGCCTTTACTCACTTATTGTTATTGCCTTTTTAGCAACTTCAGGCAACCTTACATGGGTAACTGACCCCATGCAACTGTCGTGAAAGGTCACTTTATAGGTCGTGAAGAGTACAAAAGCATGTGCGGCTTGTCACACTAATTGCATTATGATTAATAAATGCTCAAACCGCATTCAATGTTTTGACGAGACCAACTAGGCCATCGTCACGCAGCAACGAGGAAAACAATAATGAACCTCTCAAATGCCTACGAAGAAAAACGCAACTTTATTCGCATGAAGATGGACTCACCACTTCAATTAACATTGAGTGATAAAACCATCGAAGGTGTTTGCATTGATTTAAGCGGCACAGGCATGTGCATAGAGTTGAAAGAGCCGTTAAAGATTGGCAGTCAGGCCGTGGTGCACTTGCCGTCACAACAAAGCCAAATTTCGGCGTTTAATGCCATCATTCGTGTTAACCGTGTAATGGAGGACGGCGACCTCTATTACTACGGTGCAGAGATTTTAGAACTGTTAAGTTAAACCTGCGCTAACCCAAACTTAACAGATCATCAGAACAGGGCCTTGGCTGAACCACGTGGCACTTCGCCATTAGGGTTCAGCCTTTTTTGTTTCTACTCAAGCGTGCTTGGATCGTCGAAGTCGTCCATAAAGTCATCAAACGCGTCCTCGGCTTGATCCTGTAACGCGCCGCCAACGCCGTCATGAATCAGGTAGCTACGACGCTGAAAATAGATGGTGCGCAAAAACGAGTATTTATCCCCAATCACCAACCCTTCGACATTGATTAAATCCGCACGCAAATCCACGTATTTCACTAACTGAGTCGAGTAGTAACTACGTGTTTCTTCTACCCCGTAGGCCAAAGCATTAAGATCGCTAAACGCATATACGTCGACCGCTAAACCCGATGCATCACGCAACGTACTGGGTCCAAACACGGGTAAAAAAACATAGGGGCCAGCATCGACACCCCAAACTGCCAGAGTTTGTCCAAAATCTTCGTTATGCTTTTCTAAGCCTATGTGCGTGGCCACATCAAAAATCCCCAGCACACCTACTGTGGAATTCACAAGAAACCGACCTGTATCAGATAAGGCTTGAACCACTTTACCTTGCAGTAACGCATTCAATGCATTGATGGGATCGCCTAGGTTACTAAACACATTAGTAATCGCGTCATCCACGACCTGTGGCGTAACATTACGGTAAGCCTGGGCCACAGGTTTAGCCGCATATTTATCTAGGGTTTCATTAAACTCAAAAACGTCCCGATTCCATTCTTCCCACGGATCATCTGGGTGCTCGGCAAAAGACAGGGAGGCGGCAAAAACCAACCCCAGTAAGAACAAGATGCGCATACAACCACTCTGTTTTTTATGTGGGGCACATTAAAACAGCGAGGCCCAGACCATGCAAGACACAGGTCTGTTGCGACAAGCGAACGCTGCTCAATTATTAAACACTCTTTAATGAATTATCACAGGGGCATGTATAAAAGGCATTAGGTGTAGCAAGTGTGTTAAACAAAAAAACCCAGAGCATAGTCTGGGTTTATTACATTCTGGCCTAGGCCAGCTTTGAACTTAGTTGCTTAGAACTTATGAATCAAGCCAACTGCCGCAGTATCAAGGCCGGATTTGTCAGCATCATTGCTATACATATTGTACAAAGCGTAAGCAGTAGTTGCCTTACCAAGTTTATGATCAACACCAACAGTGGTCATAGCAGCACCCTCTTCATCTTGGTCACTTGTCGTGTACTGAGCTTTAACAACGTTTTTACCCAGTTTGTAGGTGATATTCGCCGAGTAACCCAAGGTATCACAGTCTTTGACGTCATTGTTTGTACCACAGCCAGCCGTATCTTTTTCGTCAACATTCTGCGCCATCAAACCCAGTCGAAGATCGCCGAGTGTATAAATCGCGGTCAATCGTTGTGTACCAACACTTTCTGGAACGCCATCATCCATTGCCAATGACAGATACAAGTCGCCAGCTTTATAGGTCAGGCTAGCAGAGGTGTAGTTTCCTTTACCTGCTGCTTCTCGCATGATGGTCGATACAGAGGCTACTAGGTCACCAAAGCCAACTGTGTAGTTAATTTGATTCGAGTCTCGCTGTTCACCATCTAAAACATTTTTTATATCTGCAACATCATTAAATACATCAAACTTGCCCTGAGAAACCTTAAGCGGTGTATCAAAGTGACCCATTCTGATTGAACCAGCGCTACCGTAATCTAGACCTACGTAGATGTTGCGCTGCTCAAGGGTGTCTGAACCCTTGTCTGATTTACCTTGGCCATCATCCACATAAACTTCGAATTCCATTTGGTAAATAGCTTTCGCATTGCCAAGATCTTCGCTGCCTTTCACACCCAAACGGCTGGCATGGCTTTCTAACTTGTACGAGGGGTCCGTTGCAGCTTCAGCATCTTCGTACTGCGCAGACACATTGAACTTACCGTACAGTTTGGTTTCGGCTTGTGCACCGGCCACAACGGCCATGGAAGCAGCTAAAGCGATCAGGGACTTTTTCATTGTTGTTTCCTCATCAATACATGTCTTATGTGATGGCAGGCATACTAACCAGCAAATATGACACTTATGTTACATTATTTCACTCGCATGACGTTTTCATGAATTTTTTATGAGACGCTCGCAGAATGAAACAACCTAGGGCCATTGTAAGTCTCGTCTCGCCGCATCCGGTTACTTCCATTTACTCTGACTTTAACAACTGACTTAAGCACTGGGGTCAGAGCAAGTAGGTCTGGGTAAGGTTGGATAAGTCGGCAGACCGCACAAAGCATAGACAATGATCTATTCCCCTGCCTAGATCTGACTCAAAAAAGCCCATAAATTGACTGCTTAAGTCTTATTTACGGGCCGATTCGGTGTTGATTTCAATATTCGTTTGTAGATTATTTAGCCGATAGCTTCGCCAACCAGTAATCAACACTTAGCCAGCGACCTGCACCACTGAAAAACAAACTTAAACACATGACAAAGTACGTAGTTGCCCATTCAATACCATTATTACTGACGACAAAGCTGCCCTTTTCAGTCAACCACGGATAATGTCCATGTTCATTTAAGATGGCTCTGGCTCGCTCTAGACGCTCCATTGCGCCATCAATGTCCGCCGGAGGAAAAGGAGATTTTGGATCCGCAACCGCTTGCCAACCGTTCTCCCAATGCACACTAAAGATTGCCACTAGCATGGTAGCCATTAACGGGATAGATACCCATCTCACCGCAAATCCCACCAATAAAAAAATGGCACCACCCAACTCCGTTAAGGTTGCCAGCCAAGCTAACAGCTCAGGCATAGGCAGGCCCAGCCCCCACTGTTCGTTTCCAAACCAAGCAATGACGCTGTCCATGTCACTGAGTTTATTCATACCAGCAACCCAGAACACAGGCGCCAAATACAAACGCAACGCCAACGGTGCTAAAAAATCCGCAGCACGGGTGCGATCCAATTGCTGTTGTGCTTGCTGTAAATAAACCGATAAGGACATGAATCCTCCAAATAAGAATACGTTAGTAATGGGTGGTAAGAACGGACAAACCAGCACACAAACGCAGCGCGAATACTATTGCGCGTGGATAGCGTTGCATATCGCCCGCTGATGGCCGCTATATCAGGCGCGAGCAAACAGAATGCACATGCGCTGCCACTGCTGCAGAATTTGCACGCCGCCGGCGAGCACGGTTTCTTGTGATAAACCACTGGCTTGCGCAATGCTCAACAAGGCTTCACGCCCTGTTATCTCTGGCTGCTGGCGCAGAGTTTCAAACAGTGCAGCGCTAAGTGCATTAATTTCGTTAAAGCCGACTTCGTCTTGGCCATTGCGATAGACCATTAAATACGTAGCAGCGGGTTGCGCATCGGCGTGTTGCGCGTCCAACTTCTGGACTGGGTAGTCGTATCCACACACCCACACGGTTTCCGACAAGACGATGTTTGCATTAAGCAAGGCTTCGTCCGAAAGCGTGGATATCAACATAGATGTCTCTGTGGGCGTGACATCGGCATGTAATTCCATCCACTCCCAGTGCGCTAACTGCCAAGCATAAGCAGGTAGTTCTTCAAACGCTTGCGTCTGCTGTAAAAAACTCAGGAATTCTTCACTAATTTGTAAAAAGTATGGCGTTTCACAACGATGCTCGATCATGAAACGTCGAATCATTTGTTGCCAATATGCTTCGCCGAGTTTGGCTTGAACAATTTCTTTAAGCACCGGAAAGGCTGACGCAGCGAAACTTTCCACGTTATTAAAAAACAATTCACGATATACCGCTAAACGACGTTCTTCGAAATCAAAAGAATTTGAGCATTGTGGGTCCCGTACTGTTTGCGCAAATTGATACTGCGCCTCCAAGGACTCGTTTGATTGGGATGTTTGCTTAGCCACAACGATTTACCTCGTGCAGCGACGCAGACATGTCTGGGCTCTGGTTAACGTCCTGATTTTGACTTAAACCCGGATTTGAATTTGAACCAGACATTGCAGACTGTTGCATAGACTTAATCTGATTTACTTCCCCGAGCAATTCAGACATGGGTGGAAAGTTAAAATCGCGCTCTAGCAACGTCGGCTTAACGCCATGATGTTGATACGCCAACGACAGCAAAGCCCAAACATCTTCTTTAATGGCTGCACCATGGGTATCAACCAACAAATCATCTGCTTCGTCGTAATGACCGGCAATATGCATGTATTGAATGCGCTCGGAGGGCAACGCCGCAATATAATCGCGCGCATTGAAGCCGTGATTGACGCTATTTACATAAACATTGTTTACATCTAACAGCATGGTACAACCCGATTCAGCCAACACCGCCTGCATGAATTCCAGTTCTGACATTTGCCCTGGTAACGAGACATAGCTGGAGACGTTTTCCATGGCGATTGGCTGTTCGAGAATATCCTGTACTCTGCGAATGCGCTCAGCCACTCGTGCAACAGTTTCTTCGGTAAATGGCAAAGGCATTAGATCGTACATGTGACCATTGGACGAGCAGTAACTTAAGTGCTCACTGTACAGCGACACATTGTGTTGCCGCATAAAGGCTTTCACCTGCTTAACAAAAGTCTCGTCAAGCGGGTCGGGACTGCCAATTGATAATGACAAACCGTGAAACACAATGGGAAAACGTTCAGCGAATTCACTGAACGCTTTACCAAAGCGACCACCCACACCAATCCAGTTTTCGGGCGCGACTTCTAAAAAGTCCACGTCACTCATGGTTAAGGACGACATTGTTTCTAACATGCCGCGTCTTAAACCTAAACCGGCACCACTGATGTGAGAGTTGCTCATGATAACGCTCCGTTAGCTTGGGTTAGCCTTTAGCGCCACACTTGCCTTCACCGCACTTGCCTTCGCCTTTACCTTTTTCGCCGCCGCATTTGCCTTCACCGCACTTGCCTTCACCTTTACCTTTTTCGCCGCCGCATTTGCCTTCACCGCACTTGCCTTCACCTTTACCTTTTTCGCCGCCACATTTGCCTTCACCGCATTTACCTTCGGCAGCTACTTTGTATCCGCTTTCTAGTTGCGTGCTAGCAAATGGGTTTGCATCGGCTGCTTGTACCGTGGTTGCTGCCATGGCTGCAGTCAGGCTTGCACCTAGGGCTAACGCTAGTGGTTTCATTGAAGTTTTGTTAGACATGAGTTGATCCTCTGTTGTTTTTGGATGGAATGTAGATCGGCGACCAAAGCAAAAGTTCATAATACTTCTTTGCCAGTCTTTACTGATCTTTACAGACCTGGGTTGGAACAGCGGGATTTAAAATAGTTGCATCGCCACAATAAAAAAAGAGGCCGAAGCCTCTTTTTTATGCCCATGACGCCATAAACATCACATTTTTATGCAAGTTAGCGCTTTTGTACTATCACACTGCCAATGGAGTAGCCGGCACCGAAAGAACAAATCACACCCAAGTCGCCTGCTTGTAGGTCCTGTTTGTACTTGTGAAAGGCAATCACAGAACCAGCAGAACTGGTATTTGCATACTCATCTAAAATCACTGGCGCTTCTTGCTCGGTGGCTGGGCGGCCCAATACACGCTTGGCAATCAATTGATTCATGCTGAGGTTCGCTTGGTGCAACCACATACGCTTTAGGTCTGACGCAGGCATACCGTGCTCAGCCAAATGCTCGGTAATTTGCGTGGCCACCATCGGGCACACTTCTTTGAAAACCTTACGCCCATTCTGTACGAACAGCTTATCAGCTTTATCCAAACCAGATTCATCACAACGGTTTAAGAAGCCTGCATTGTTGCGGATGTTATTTGAAAACTGGGTTTGCAGCTTGGTGCCCAGTACTTCAAATTGCTCTTCGCTGCTTGCAAAATCAGCATCTTCTAATAAAACCGCGGTACAAGCGTCACCAAAAATAAAGTGGCTATCACGATCACAGAAGTTAAGGTGAGCGGTACAAATTTCTGGGTTCACCATCAGCACCGAGCGAGCGCTACCTGTGCGGATGGCATTTACGGCTGCTTGAATGCCAAAGGTGGCTGACGAACAGGCAACGTTCATGTCGTAAGCGAAGCCTTGAATACCCAAAGCCATTTGCACTTCCACAGCCATGGCAGGATAAGCGCGTTGCATATTGGAACAAGCCACAATGACCGCATCGACATCCGCAGCGGTTTTGCCAGCAGCCTGCAGAGCTTGTTCGGCAGCGGCCACGGACATCTCACATTGCAGTGATTGAGCCTCGTTATCGCGCTCCGCAATAAATGGCTTCATGCGCTTAGGGTCTAAGATACCCGCCTTGTCGGTCACAAAACGGCTTTTGATGCCCGATGCTTTTAGGATGAAGGCGGCGTCGCTTTCCGATAACGGTTCGATTTCGCCTGATTCGATTTGGGCTTTGTGCTCTTCATTAAACGCTTGCACATAGGCATTAAATGCCGTGACTAATTCTTCATTGGAAATGGATTGCGAGGGCGTAAATAGACCGGTACCACTGATGACGACTTTTTTCACAATGCTGCCTCTTAAATAAACCTAACTAAATTATAGCCAACCGATTACGACTGTATCTTGCTCGATTGTGACTTACTTATTTGAATATTGGGCTTATACGTCCACTGCCCATCTTAGGGGGCTGATGCCATCCTGCCGCCCTGATGTTGTTCAAACTATAATCGAATCCCTAGGGGGATTCTACTTACTGCTGCACGCTTTCTAACGCGACTTGATACTGCTGTTGCCAGCGTTTATCCGAGACCGGAATCACCGTCCCTAGGTCTTGAGCAAATAACGAGACCCGGTATTCCTGCATCATCCAATTCAGCTTTAACACCTCAGGATAGCAACCCACATCGGCCGGTAGTTTACTTAACAACTGGACGTAGGCTTCCTGCCAAACGGTCACTTTTTGTTGCATCTGTTTGTCTTTTTGTAAGTTGCCCTGCAACTTATCAAGGCGCTGCAACATAGCTTTTATGTAGCGAGGATAGTGCTTGAGCCATTCAAACGGCACAGCACCGACAAACCCTTTTGGCATAAGCTGAGTAATCTGAGACTTAATATCACTGACAGCAAAGGCAAAGGCCAACTGGTTTTGCTTTTTCATTTTTTTATGTAATTCGTGCAGGCTTTTTAACGTGGCCTTTAATACTGGCATTAACGCATCCAATTGCTCTGCCAACTCACCACGCCCCTGCTCACGCAATGCGTCATACGCTTGTCGAGTACGCGGTAGCGTTTCAAAACGAAATGCGTTTTGGAAACACTGCTTTGTAATACCTGCTAACAACTCAGTTTTATTGCCAATGGCACCGTAATACACAATTTCTTGCGCTAATTTTGCTTGAGCCTGTTTTTGAATCCAACTGACCTGTTCACTCAAGTCTAATTGCAATAGCTTTAATAAACCGGCTTCAGACTGAACCTGCGCACTGTCGAGTCGCTCGACTAATTTCAACGCGACGCTATTACCTTCGTCAACTAAGGCTGGATATAAGGTCACCTTAATACCCGCTTGCGCTAGCTCTAATTGCTCCGGTAGTTCGTTGAAATCCCATTGGGTAATACCTTGGCGCTCGAATTCATTATCGCTAAAACCAACACTGGCTTCTGCCTGATCACCAATGGCATCCACTAGTTCAAACCAATCTCGTCCTTGCTGCAAAATCTGCTCATCATCGCCCACCACTTTTATATTCATCAGATAGTGATGATCCACTTGCGACCATTGCCAGTCATCTGCTTCGATCTTTATCCGTTTTTGCTGGTACGCGTACTGGGCCAATGCATCGGTTAATGCAGTATCGCTCGCATGATGATTTGCTAAAAATCCATCCACAAAATCCGGTACCGGCACCAATTGCTTACGAATGGGTTTTGGCAAGGATTTCACCACTGCAACCACTTTATCTTTCAACATGCCCGGCACTAACCACTGTAAGCGATTAAGTGGTAATTGCTTTAGCATCATCGCTGGTACGGTAATACTCACACCGTCTTCTAAGTGGCCTGGCTCAAAACGATACGTCAAGGGATACACCACTCCAGCAAACGAAAAGTGATCCGGAAACTGAGCCTCCGTCACATCGCTTGCGTTATGCTGCATCAAATATTCACGGGTTAGTTTTAAAACATTAGGCTGAGACTTTTCTGTGTCTTTACGCCATTTTTCGAAACTAGCAGTGCTGTAGACATGGGTAGGAATTCGCTCGGAGTAAAACTGATACAAGCTCTCGTCGTCTACCACGATATCTCGGCGGCGGCTTTTTTCTTCTAACTCGCTAACTTCTTCAATTAATGCCTGATTGAAGCGTAAGAAATCACCCTTGGTTTGAATTTGTTGGCCCACTAAAGCTTCGCGAATGAACAACTCATGGCTCACCTGCTCATCAATGGCGCCATAACCCACACGACGTTTAGGCACAATCACCAAGCCAAACAAGGTGACTTGTTCGTAGGCCATAACCTGACCTCGCTTAGCAGACCAGTGTGGTTCAAGATATTTGCGTTTTACCAAATCTTTCGCCAAAGGTTCCAACCATTCTGGTTCAATCTTGGCGTTCATGCGCGCATATAATTTTGTGGTTTCGACTAATTCTGCGCTGACAACCCACTTTGGCTTTTTCTTAAAAATACCGCTTCCCGGAAACAGCCAAAACTTACGATTACGCGCACCTTTATAATCACCTTCGTCATCTTTATTACCAATATGACTTAGCATGCCTGCCAAAATAGACTGATGCACGGCGGCGTAACCAGCAGGCTCTTTATTTTCACTCAGTTGGAGTTCTTTACATAACAGTCGCAACTGATGATGCACGTCGCGCCACTCACGCATGCGCATATAAGATAAAAACTGCTTTTTGCAAAACTGCTTTAACTGATTATTAGACAGCGCCTGACGCTCTTCTTCGAAACGGTTCCACAGATTTAACAGAGTTAAAAAGTCAGACTCTTCGTGACGGAACTCTGCGTGTTTTTGATCCGCTGCTTGCTGCTTGTCTGCAGGCCTCTCTCTAGGGTCCTGAATACTCAATGCCGCTGCAACAACTAGAATTTCGGTCAGTGCTTTTTTGTCGTGGGCTTCGATCAGCATGCGCGCAACCCTTGGGTCCACAGGCAAGCGCGAAAGTTTATGCCCCACTGGCGTAATAATTTGCTTATTGTTGACCGCACCCAATTCTTTAAGCAGGTTATAGCCGTCTTTTACAAAGCGACTATCGGGCGCATCCACAAAGGGAAAGTGAGTAATATCGCCCAAACGCAGCGACAACATTTGCAGAATAACAGCCGCCAAGTTTGTCCGTCGAATTTCGGGGTCGGTAAACTCAGGGCGAAGATTAAAATCTTCTTCACTGTAAAGGCGAATACAAACCCCTTCACTCACACGACCACAACGTCCTTTGCGTTGGTTCGCACTGGCTTGACTGATGGGTTCAATGGGCAGCCGTTGGACCTTGGAGCGATAGCTATAACGACTGATACGCGCCACACCCGAGTCAATCACATAGCGAATGCCCGGTACGGTCAATGAAGTTTCGGCCACGTTTGTCGCTAAAATAATGCGACGCTTACCACCACTTGGATTAAAAATTTTATTTTGTTCACTACCGCTTAAGCGCGCATACAGCGGCAGAATTTCGGTATGGCTTGCCGCTTTTTGTTCATTTAAAGCGCGTTTGAGTGCTAAAGAGGCTTCACGAATTTCGCGTTCACCACTTAAAAACACCAGCACGTCACCAATTTGACCCCGACTGTGATCCTCGGCAATGAGTTCGTCCACCGCATTTACAATGCCTTGATATAAGTCCGCCTCTTTTTCTTCGTCATCATCTTCAAGTAAAGGTCGATAACGAACCTCTACCGGAAAAGTACGACCACTGACTTCAATCACAGGCGCAGGTTTGCCTTGCGCATCCGCAAAGTGATTAGCAAACCGATCAACATCTATGGTGGCCGAAGTAATAATGACTTTTAGGTCAGGACGCTTAGGTAAAAGCTGTTTTAGATATCCCAGCAGGAAGTCAATATTCAAACTCCGTTCGTGGGCTTCGTCGATGATGATGGTTTGATAACGATTTAAAAAACGATCGTGCTGTGTTTCGGCCAACAGAATACCGTCGGTCATCAACTTTACTAAGGTTTGGTCTGTGCTTTGATCGGTAAAGCGAATTTGATAACCAATTTGTTCGCCAAGGGGAACCTGCACCTCGTCAGCAATGCGTTGCGCAACACTACGAGCCGCGAGTCGACGCGGCTGGGTGTGAGCAATCATGCCTCGGCTTGCTAACCCAAGCTCCATACAAATTTTAGGTAGCTGAGTGGTTTTACCTGAACCCGTTTCCCCTGCGATCACCACCACTTGGTGATGGGCAATGGCATTTGCAATTTCTTCACGACGCGCACTAACCGGCAGGTTATCGTCGTATTGAATATGCGGGGTTGCCGATTTGCGCTGAGCAACGGCGGCTAACGAGTCCGCGAGCTGCGCATGGAGCTTATCAACGCTTTTCTCAACGGGCTTTTTTTCTTTTTGACGCTTTCGAATGGTTTGCAGTTGACGCACGAAACCATGTCTGTTTTTTATCAGACATTCATCTAATTTGGACTGTATAACATTCAGAGGGGAATCAGACTGCACAACCTAGCTCAGCGCATTATGGATACAAAAGAAAAACGGAAAGAAATGACAAATTAAAAACGCAAAACGCCCTCCTAAGAGAGCGTTTTGTTATTTGCTAACAAATCAGAGCTTAAGAAGCCACTTCTTCGTCACGTAGTTCACGACGCAAAATCTTACCTACGTTGGTCTTAGGCAGTTCTTCGCGGAACTCAACGGTTTTCGGTACTTTGTACGCGGTCAAACGTTCGCGACACCATTCGATTACCGCTTTGCCATCCAATGATGGGTTAGTGGATACAGCAAATACTTTCACCGCTTCGCCACTTTTCTCATCTGGAATACCAATGGCCGCACATTCAACGATGTCTGGGTGACCCGCTACCACGTCTTCTACTTCGTTCGGGTAAACGTTGAAGCCAGATACGATGATCATGTCTTTCTTACGGTCTACGATTTTCATGAAACCGTTTTCCATAATAACTGCCATGTCACCAGTCTTGATCCAACCATCTTCGTCGATGGTTTCAGCCGTTGCTTCTGGACGCTGCCAGTAGCCTTTCATGACCTGTGGGCCTTTCACACACAGTTCACCGCTTTCGCCAACTGGCAATTCTTCACCGTCTTCACCTACTACTTTACATAGGGTATTTGCCACTGGCATACCAATGGTGCCTAGAATGGCGTGGCCTGGTGGGTTGAACGATACGATTGGCGAGGTTTCGGTCATGCCGTAACCTTCAGACACTTCACAACCGGTGATTTCTTTCCAACGATCTGCGGCAGCTTTAGTCAGCGCCATACCACCAGAAATGGTCATTTTTAGGTTGCTGAAATCCAATTTTTGGAATTCTGGGTTGTTGCACAATGCCACGAACAAGGTGTTCAGGCCGGCCATTGCGTGGAACTTAGCTTTTGACAGTTCTTTTACAAAGCCAGGAATGTCACGCGGGTTTGGAATCAGTAAGCTGTGGTTACCGGTTTCCATCAAAATCATGCAGTGCACAGTGAACGCATAGATGTGATAAAGCGGTAATGGCGCAACAACCGTTTTGCTCTCATCGGCTTCGCCAGCGTTGGCCAGACCCAGCAAGAAGTGCGGGTGCGCCTGCATCATGTTAGCCACCAAGTTTTGGTGCGTTAGCATGGCACCTTTAGCTACACCCGTGGTACCGCCTGTGTATTGCAGAACTGCAATGTCTTCCAGCGTCATATCAACTGGTGAGAAAGATTTCTTCGCGCCTTTCGCCAACGCAGTACGCAGGGTGATGTGACCCGGTAATGTGTAAGGCTCAACTTCTTTACGTACATTTTTAATAACGAAGTTAACCAGAGCGCGTTTAATGGGCGAACAGAAGTCGCCAGCTTGAGTCACGATGACGGTTTCGATTTGCGTCTTAGGTACAACGCGATCCGCCTTACCGGCCATTTGCGCTAATACGATCAGCGCTTTTGCACCAGAGTCGTTGAATTGGTGTTCCATTTCACGCTCTGTGTACAGTGGGTTGGTGTTTACCACGATCAACCCAGCGCGCATGGCACCGAATACCACAACAGGGTATTGCAACAAGTTAGGCAATTGTACCGCGATGCGGTCGCCTTTCTTTAGGTTGGTTTCGTTTTGCAGGTAAGCGGCAAAGTCGGCAGACATACGGTCTAGTTCACCGTAAGTCAGAGTTGTCCCCAAGGCAGTGAAAGCCGGACGGTTCGCAAATTTGGCGACGCTTTTGTTAAATACATCAATGATGCTGCTGTATTTTTTAACATCCACTTCGCTGGGAAGGCCTTCGGGATATTTATCCTTGAAGAAATTTTCGTTCATACCGCCTCCAATTAATCATCAACGGTCTAAGCGTGACTTTTTTATTGTTTACTTGTTATACAGGCCCAGACGATATCTGGCGCCAAAAAAAGGTAGTGCGGCAGACTACCAGTTTTCGCCATAGAGTCAAAGGTCTAACACTGGTTGTTATTTGCGCACCTCGCCATATTGGGGGACTGGGCCATTGCTGCGGAATGTGACAGACTGCCCATCGCTGTGTGCTCAACATTCTTTATGTATGTGGACGCAGATCGTTTCCGTCACTCAATCACAATAATAAGACTGCCGCATGAAGTCCGTTGAACTGCACGCCACTGACCAACACCCAATTCTCGCCTACGTGTGGGAAAACCCTTCCCCTATTGCTTGGGTTCATATTTGTCACGGCATGGCCGAACACGCTTTGCGCTACGCGGATTTCGCGCAGCAGTTGGTCAGCGCGGGCTATTCCGTCGTTGCCCATAACCATCGCGGCCACGGTCCAGCCAATCAACATCAGCTGGGGCATTACGCAGATGAAAATGGGTGGAACAAAGTAGTCGAAGACGTGAATACCGTGCGTACCCAGCTGACCGAACCCCACGTACCTTATTACTTGTTTGGGCACAGTATGGGATCGTTTATTGCGCAGGCTTATTTAACGACCCAACCTGCAGATATTGCAGGCCTGATTCTGTCTGGCTCGAAACTGGAATCATCACTCATTACTTTTGCCGGTGGCTTAGCAGCCAAGCTCGAGCGTATGCGAAAGGGCCAACAAGCCACCAGTGCACTCTTGGATGGGCTGTCGTTTGGGTCCTTTAATAAAGCATTTAAACCCTGTCGTACCGAATACGATTGGCTATCCCGCGACACGGATCAAGTGGACAAATATATCAATGATCCTTACTGCGGGTTTTCATGTAGTACTCAATTATGGGTTGACCTATTGGGCGGCTTAAATCGCTTGTATCAAGCGCAAAGTCTGAGCAAAATTCAGCAGGACTTGCCAATTCTGATGCTGGGCGGCGATCAAGACCCAGTGGGAGAACAAGGTAAAGCCCTACCCAAACTAAGCGAAGCGTATCGTAAAGCCGGTCAAAAAGACGTCACGTTAAAACTGTATGCTCAAGGCCGGCATGAAATGCTAAACGAAATTAATCGACAGGACGTCATCGGAGACATTCTCCAGTGGCTAGAAGCGCGACAGCTGGAGGCCAAGGCGAGCTAATTCGCCTTCTTATTTTTGCAGCCTCCAACACGATGTCGCACTCACATATCACTGTGCGAAGTAACCGGCGTCGTCCGCATCTGTTGGAGTTGTAAAATGGAACTAAACAACCACACGTTTGACGAAATAACCCTAGGTCAAACCGCCACACTTAAACGCACCCTTACCGAAAAAGAAATTGCCCTATTTGCTGCCGCCAGCGGCGACGTAAACCCTGTGCACCTAGATGCCCAATATGCCGCTACAACTCAGTTCGAACAGCGCATTGGTCATGGCATGTGGTTAGGCGGTCTGGTCTCAGCCATTTTAGGCACGCAATTCCCTGGCCCTGGCACTATTTACTTAAACCAAAGTTTACAGTTTAAACGCCCAGTTTACTTAAACGACGAAATTGAAATGGTGCTCACGGTAACCGAAAAGCACGAGAAAAAGCCCATAGTGACGATGGAGTGCATCGCCAGCAATCAAAACAATGAGATCGTGGCCATTGGTACTGCGGTGGTCATGGCACCAACCGAAAAAATCTCCATCAACGCCCCTGCTTTACCGGATGTTCAAGTTGCTTAATAAGCGCTGAATGACTTGAAATGCTGGCCCGTCGCGTCCCGCGGTGGGCCACATTACTCCTGACAATCACACACCACAGGCGTGATTAATCAAAAAACAACTCTCCATTTTTGTAGATTCCCAAACTAAACCCACCTGCATAAAACGTCATGACGTATCCATCTTCCGTTTTCTGGTAATGACAGACCTGTTGCGCCCATGACATCTTAATTGAGGCAGGCTGCAAGCTGGACAAGCTAGAAGGATACTCGCCCACGCGAGCAAATTGTTCGGCTAGTTGGTCTGCTGCATAGCGGCAAGCACTTGTCTGCAAGGTGCCACTAGCCCAAATCCAAAATCCGAAAATGGGTAGAATTAAAACCAGCATCAATGAGGTTAACCGTATCCATACAGGCTTACGCCAGCGCGCGACCAAGACGCCAACCACTGCCCATACCACGACAATTAACCAAATCATCTTGATTCACCTCTTTCTATTTTCGACGCCTTGTTTTGACTTGCCGTTATTGACTATCGGCACATGTCGCTTGGGCGCTTTACATAACTCCAACTCACGCCCACCACAGATTAACAGCACAGCTAAAATAAATAGTACGACTTAAAAGGCACACAATCCGTGCTGTAATGCCTGCTACGAAGGATTGAACAACCAAGGCAAAGGAGCGTTCACGAATTAGCCCTTTTGGTGTATGTTGGCCCTCTTTTTTAGAAGCGCAGTGTCAGTGGGTATGCAATGAGCGAAGATAAAAAAGCCGCAAAACATAAGGCGGCCATGGAAAAACAAAAAGCCAAGGTGGATGCAAATATCGCCAAAGCAGATGAAGAACGTGGTGTTGTGGTTCTGCTTACCGGTAACGGCAAAGGTAAATCCAGTTCAGCATTTGGTATGGCCATCCGCAGCTTAGGCTATGGGCATAAGGTTGCCATTATTCAGTTTATTAAAGGCCAGCAATTGTCTGGCGAAGAAATGTTCATTCGCGACAAGCACCCAGAAGTGTACTTTCACCAAATGGGCACAGGCTTTACGTGGAATACACAAGACCGCAGCAGTGACATCGCCGCAGCCGAAGCCACTTGGCAACACGCAGAACAATGCCTACAGAGTGCCGACTATGATCTGGTGATCTTAGATGAACTCACCTACATGTTGGCGTACAAATATTTAGATGAAGAAAAAGTGCTAAACGCCATTCGTCAACGCCCACGGGAGCAAAGTGTGGTGGTTACCGGCCGTGGCGGAGGTAGCGCAGTGCGTGAGTTGGCTGACACTGTGTCCGAAATTCAAGATGTTAAACATGCGTTTCGCGCGGGGGTAAAAGCCCGTGCAGGGGTTGACCTATAAACCTCCCTGTTTTTGATTGGCACACACAAAAGTCAAAGTACGCCAATTCATAGGTTTAATCTCGCCATATCGTACGCGCATAAAGGCTCAAGAACGCTTTTTCGCCTATACCTATAAGGTTAAAAGCATTCTATTCACCTTGGCCGTTATGCGCATACAGTCCAAAATCACACTCAGCTTTGTCAGCCTATTGGCCTTAGCGCTTATCTCGCTAGCGGCCGTAGTGACCTATGTGGCGCATAAAAGCACACTGGATGCGTTGGATGAACAGTCTCGCGAGCGCCTTGTGGCATTACGCAATATCAAGCAAGAGCAAATCGAAAGCTACTTCACACTCTTGCAACAGCAGATAACCAGCCAAGCACAATCCACCATGATGCAGGTTGCTGTGCAGGCCTTTCGCATGGGCTTTGACCGGTTTATTTTTGAGTCGGAGACACTCGACAAAGTACAACAAACTCAAACCCTTGAGCGTTATTATCAAAACGAATTTGCTCGTCACTATAACGAGCTAAACCCCAACGCCAGTTTGAATATCCAACAAACCTTATCGCAGCTTTCTGAAACCAGCATTGCGTTGCAACATGCATTAATCGCTAAAAATCCCCAGCCATTGGGAAAAAAAGATCAGTTAAACGATTTAGGTGATCGCACCACATACAATACTTTTCACAGCCTTTATCACCCAATATTTCAACGTTTTTTAAAAACGTTTGGCTATTACGATTTATTTATTGTCGATCACACCACGGGCAACGTGCTCTACAGTGTGTACAAAGAACTCGACTTTGCGACCTCATTGAAACAAGGCCCCTACAAACAATCGGGATTAGCAGCAGCCTTTAACGCCGCACTAACACTTAAACCCGGCGAAAGCATTATCACCGACTTCGCACCTTACACCCCTTCATACGAAGCCCCTGCCGCCTTCATCGCGACCCCGATTACGGTTAACGGCACAATAGATGGTGTTCTGGTTTATCAAATCGGCGTCAAAAAAATAAATGACATCCTGTCATTCAACCAAGCGTGGCAACAGGCTGGCTTGGGCAACACTGGTCATAGCTATTTAGTTGGTAGCGACAACACATTACGCAGTGAACATAGGTTATGGCTACAAAACCCAGAGCAGTTTAATGCGCGTGCAAAACAAGCCAATATGCCCATGGACGTTTTGGAAGCAATCAATCGACGAGCAAGCACTTTTGGTTTTTTACCTACCGTCACCGACAGCGTGCAAGCCGCGCAAGACGGACAATCCGGTTTTATGACCAGTAAAGGCATTTTCGGGCAGAGCCTATACAGTGCTTACAGCCCTATAAAAGTGGGCCAACTTACCTGGTCACTCATTGTTGAAGAAGATGTCGAAGATGTACGGGCCCATTCAGCACAACTCACACAAAAAATGATGTTCTATGCGGTACTGGGTACCTTGATCATGTTACTACTGGGTATCAGTGCAGCCATGTACATAGGCAAAAAACTGGCAACGCCCATGAAGCGCATGAACACCAAGGTGCAGCACATTGCCGACCACCTCAACATCAGCGCACGCTTTAATGAACCAGAAGGCGAAAAAGACGAACTGGCCGAAGTTTCAGCAGCCATTAACCATTTACTCGACTCCGTCGAATCTGTGGTCAAGGATGTAGAAAAAACCGAGCAAGACTTAACCGAATCTCTAGATATGCTTGGCGAAACCATTCACGACGTGCGTGAAGCATCATCCAAACAAGAGTCCATGACCACAGGGTTGTTAAATAATATTCGTGACATGACGCAAACCAGTCACAGCCTGACTCAAGCTGTCACCGACAACCATCTTTCCAGCAGCGAAACCGTAGACCAAGCCAACAAGGGCATTAGCGCTACCCAACACAACCAAGAAATCACACAGAAATTAAACGATGTACTGCAAGACACCGCAGCCCACGTGGCACAGGTTGCCGAAAATACCGATAGCATAGTTTCGGTACTGGACGTCATTCAAAGCATTACCGAACAAACTAGTTTACTTGCATTGAACGCCGCCATCGAAGCAGCCCGCGCTGGTGAACAAGGCCGTGGTTTTGCAGTGGTTGCCGACGAAGTGAGAACACTGGCTAAACGCACACAAGATTCTACACACGAAATCAAAGACATCATCGAGCGCCTGCAACAAGGCTCCCAATCATCGGTTCAGGCCATGGAAAACGCCAAAGCCATTGTAGAAGAAACCCTCGCCAGCTCAGAAAAAGTATCAAACGCGTTTACTGCCATTAATAAAAAAATTGGTTCGATTAGCGATCAAAACGAAAGCATTTCGGACACCAGTTATCAGCAGACCGAATTAAGCGAAGATATGAGTAAGGTGGTAGAAGCTATCAGCGAAGTTGCGCGACGCAACCAAAAGCTAATGGAAAAGATGCATGGTTTTAACGAAAAAGTAGTTAGTGCGAATGCATTACTTAATCAGTCAGTGCAACGCTTCAAAACCCATTAGTGCGACAGTGATGGTGACGCCCGTTAATATTCTGCCGCTACTGCATTTTAAACTACATGGGCTCTAATTGACTGATGGCTTTAAGAATATTTGTAGTCGAAATCACGCCCGTCACTACGCCATTATGAGTAACAAACACACGGCGAATTTCTTTATCTAACATCAGATTTGCAATGGCAGCAATGCGCGTTTTTTCATCTATGCGAATGATCTCCCGCGTCATTATCTGGTTGACCGTGCACTGCTTGGCAGCTTGTGTCAGCGTTTGCTCCCCCAACAAGAGTTCGCAATCGTAGCCGACAAATTCGGAATAGACTTCTTTCATTAGTCGGGTTTTGTCCGTGTTACTGCTGCCCTCAAAATTAATGACATCGGTAACCGATACCACACCCACTAATGTGTGATCACTGGCGATGACGGGCGCACCCGATACTTGATGTTTGGCAAAGAATTCAATTAACCGCTGGATAGACCAACCTTCGTAAGCCATCAAAACTTGATGGGTCATGATGTCTTTAGCGCACAACGAACGGGGGGTGGACATGGGCTTCCTCCAACGGTTTAGTCAAAGCCTTTCCATGTGCAGTAGGCACAATTGTGATCCCATGGTACTGAGCTGCCATACCGGTGGCGATTACAAAATGCGCCAATTTAAAGTTGAATTGTAAAACTTAGTTTCACTACCGGCATCGGTAATAAAACCTTAACGCAATATCTCGTCGAATGGTTCGATCGTCACAGTTTCGCCTGCCGCCACACTGCCGCGCATTTGTTCAAGAACGATGTAACAATTAGCCGCACTGATACTGCTTAAAATTCCTGAGCCTTGCGCACCGGTCGCACTGACTTCTAACTGGCCTTGTTGATTAACCTGATAAATGCCGCGCTGAAAGTCCGTACGTCCGGGACTCTTTTTTAACGGCGCTGCAGCAACGGCCGCTAGACGCAGTGAGGTTTCTGGTTCGGCACCCGACAGTTTCACCAACATGGGTCGTGCCAATTGATGTAGCGTGACCAACGCTGACACAGGGTTACCCGGCAACCCAATAAAATAACTGCTACTGAGCTTGCCAAAGGCGAAAGGTTTGCCCGGTTTAATGGCCAACTTCCAAAATTGAATTTCACCCAAAGCGGTTAAAACGTCTTTGGTATAGTCGGCATCGCCAACGGAAACGCCACCAGAGGTGATGACAACATCGGCTTTTTCATTGGCATCATAAAAGGCTTGAGTTAACTGTTCGAGGTCATCCGGAATAATGCCGTAATCTAAAATCGTGACGCCCATTCGCGTTAACGCGGCTTTTAACGTAGGGCCATTACTTTCGTAAAACTGGCCATCGGCCAAGGGTTCGCCCACTGCTTTTAATTCATCGCCTGTGCTTAATAATGCCACTGTGATTTTTGGAAAAACCGTGACACGGGAACACCCCACGCTGGCCAGCAATCCAATATCCGATGGTCGCAAACGACGACCTGCATTTAATACCATTTGCCCCTGTTGAATATCTTCACCAGCACGACGCACGCAACTGCCCGCTTTGGCATCTTGCAGCAAGGTAATTTGCTCACTCGCTTGCTGTGTGTTTTCTTGCATGATCACGGTATCCACCGATGCCGGTAATGGTGCACCTGTCATAATGCGCACGCACTCGCCGGAATTAACGGTACCGCTAAACGGGTGGCCAGCATAAACGACGCCCACCTGCTTCAGGGTTTTGCCCGCTACCGCATCACTCGCTTGCATGGCGTAACCGTCCATCGCACTGTTATCGGCAGGGGGAATGTTCAACGAACTGGTGACAGGAGCGGCCAACACACGGCCAAGGGCTTGATCAAGGGGGATGTCTTCACTGCCCTGCAGCGGAGTAATTGCCGCCAATAGCTGAGTCAGTGCTTCATCAACTGGGGTTAAGCCGGGTACTGCACAGGCATCCATAATGTTTCCTCTTACTGCTGGTGGGCACTTTACCAACCCCAGATAGATTGACCTTGGCGCAGATCAAACGAATAAGAATTGCGCCGTTTAAAACAGGTTTAGGCAATCAGTCTTCGTTAAATTCTAATTCGGCGGTTTCAATGATTTGTTTGGGCAACTCTTTTTTAGTCCGCACACCCAAGTCTTTAAATTTATGGGCCTGACTAATAAGGTTGCCGCGGCCTTCTTTCAATTGATTCCAAGCGGTATCGTAGGTTTTTTGCACCGTCGTTAATTGGGTGCCGACCTTTTCCATGGTTTCCACAAAACCCACCAATTTGTCATGAACCTTACCCGCTTGTTCGGCCAACTGCTTAGCATAACGGTTTTGACGTTCAATGGACCAAAGGTTTGCCACGGTGCGTAGGCTCGCTAACAACGTTGTTGGTGTAACCACCACAATGCGCTGCTCAAACGCGTCGTTAAACAGTTTATCGTCAAATTGGAATGCTGCCATAAACGCAGGTTCCACCGGCATAAACAAGAACACGAAATCCGGTGAGTTTACCCCAGGCAGCTTGGCATAAGCTTTATCAGCCAGTCGCTTGATGTGTTGACGCACGGCTTCGACATGGGACTTTAACGCCAGCTGACGCTCGGTTTCGGAATCCGTATTCACGTAATCGGCATAGGCCAACAACGATACCTTAGCATCCACAATAATGTGTTTGCCTTCAGGCAAATTAATAATAACGTCTGGGCGATAGCGTTCGCCGCCTTCGTCGGTGACGCTTTGTTCGCGTACGTACTCTTCGCCTTTGCGCAAACCGGATTTTTCTAACACGGTTTCGAGCACTAGTTCGCCCCAGTTACCTTGGGCTTTTTTATCGCCTTTTAATGCCCGTGTTAGGGCAGACGCTTCTTCGGTTATTTGTTTGTTCAGTTTATGCAGCTCGCCAATTTGAGCTTGCAGTGCTGCTCGGTCTTTGGATTCGCTGACATAAACGTCATCAACTTTTTTGCGCAAGCCTTCTAGTTGTTCCTTAAAGGGATTCAGTAAGGTGGTTAATCCTTCCTGACTGGCTTGCTTAAATTGTTTGGACTTTTCGTCAAAAATTTTATTGGAAAGATTTTCGAAACTTTGGCTGAGCTGCGCTTTGCTGTCATTTAACAGCTGTACTTTTTCCTGCCAACTCTGCAGGTCTTTTTCACGCTCCACTTGTGCCTGCTTTAACTGGGTTTGCAGCTGAGAAACATGCTCCTGCATTTGTTGCAGCGCTTGCTCTTTTTGCTGTAAACGACTGATCTCTTGCGCGCTGGCTTTATGAGTTGCTAGTAACGATTGATGTTCACCATGCAGGCTTTGCAACTGCTGACGTAGCTCGCCTTGGGATTGCTCTAGCTCGGTCACGCGAGAGGAGGATTGTTCTAATAACGATTGACTGTGCTGCAAATGGGTTTGGCTTTGCGTCAACGCTTGCTGCAATTCGGTCACCTGTTGCTGGCGCGCTTGCAGCTCTGTGTTTAAGCCTTGCCCTTGGCGGTGCAGATAGAAGATAGCAATGGCGCTGACCAGTGCCATGGAAAGAAGCGGAAGCAATAAGGATAACGTCATGTCAGATCGGCACAGATTAGTGGACAAATAAACAGTGCCGAGCTTACCGGATTTTCTTCGAATTGACACGCAGCCTAGGGCCACATTGTTATGCTTGCGTAATGCTGCCGTAATGCTGGCGAGCCTAGTCGGCCCGCGAGCTGTTCGGCTTATGCCTGTCCCGCTTGGTTAGATTCTGCCTGTTCAGCTTCAGCCTGCGCCGCAGACTCTAGCGGCACGATACGGAAGTGCGTCACGGCAAATGCAATGGCTATGACTGGACCTAGCAAGTTGAAAAAGGCGTAGGGCAAATAGCTCAATGTGGCTACACCTAAGGTTCCCGCCATATACGCGCCACAGGTATTCCACGGAATCAGTGGTGACGTCAGCGTGGCGGAATCTTCCAGCGTGCGTGATAGGTTTTGGCTGGCCAAGCCGCGGCGCTGATACTCCAATTTGTACATGCGACCCGGTAGCACAATGGCAATGTACTGGTCAGCGGTCATGACGTTTGCGCCGATACAGGTAAACACTGTGGTGATGATCAGGCCAGTGGTGGATTCAACCGAATGCAAAATGGCTTTTAAAATACGTTGCAACAAGCCCACTTGCTCCATGACAGAACCAAACGCCATGGCACACACGATCAACCAAACCGTATTGAGCATGCTACTCATACCGCCGCGGGATAATAGGCTGTCTAGCGTTTCATTATCTGTGGTCGAAACATAACCATCAAACAAAGCCATCCACACGCCCAGCAAGCTGCGCTCGGCATGACTTAGCTCTTCCATTTTGACGAAGCGCATTACGGCTTCGTCTTGGAACATGACAGCGAATAAGCCGCCTACCAAAGCACCCACAGCAATGGTTGGTAACGCAGGTACTCGTCGCCACGCCAACATAAACACCAGCGCCACAGGCAACAGCAAGTACACACCAATATCGTAGTGGGACTGTAACCCTTGCATGGTCTCTTCGATGGACTGATTGGCCGCCATGGTTGACTCGCCACCCATAAAACTAAACAACAGCAATGCAATTAAAAACGCAGGCACCGTGGTCCACAGCAGGTTTTGAATGTGTAAAAACAAGGGGGTCCCTGTGACAGCCGATGCTAAGTTGGTGGTGTCAGACAACGGTGACAACTTGTCACCAAAATACGCCCCCGAAATAACCGCACCAGCGGCGATGGCAGGGTTTAGTTGCATGGCGTACGCCATACCCATAAAGGCCACGCCCAAGGTACCCGCTACGGTCCACGAGCTACCAATGCTCATGGCAGCAATGCCACACACCAAACAGGCGGCCGCATAAAACCATTCCGAACTAATCAGCATCAGCCCATAGTAAATCAGGCTTTGCACCGTGCCCGACAACATCCAAGTACCTATGAGCGCGCCCACCATTAACAGGATCAGCACAGCAATCATGGCATTGGCGATGCCCTGAATAATGCCTTGTTCGATGTCGGCCCAGCGATGGCCAAAACGCATGCCAATCATGGCGGCCATACCAGCGGCCAGCAGCAGGGCTATTTGATTCGCGCCATAGGAGGAATTATCGGCAAAATAATAGACCGACAGTCCCAATAAGCAGATTAGAAACACCACGGGCAACACGGCCCACAGCAAGGGAATAGCAGATTGCGACGATTCACGGTTGGGTGACATGGTAAAGGCCTTTTAAGCGACTGGCGGTGATAGGGGTATTAAAAGCGCATGATAAAAAGCCGCGAAGTCTAACCGAATGGTTAAAAAACGGAAATAATCATTGGTCATATGCGCCAAGAGCGGCGCATGAGCCTGCTTGTACAAAGGTTTGTACAAAGGTTTGTACAGAGGCTTGAATTTGAAATGGTGTTAACCAATGCCCAGCAGTTCGACGTCAAAAATCAATAGCGAACCCGGCGCAATAATACCCGCTTGACGGTTGCCGTAGGCAAGGTGAGAAGGAATGAACAAGCGCGCCTTTTCCCCCACGACCATGTGCTGCAAACCCTCGGTCCAACCCGGTATCACTTGATTCAAACCAAACTGAATGGGCTGCCCGCGCTGTACGCTGCTATCAAAAACACGCCCATCCAGCAGAGTACCGTGGTAGTGCACCAAAACGCGATCCGTTGCTTTAGGGTGAACCTGACCATCGCCTGTCGTGAGCACCTTCATCTGCAAGCCAGAATCAAACTGCACGACGCCCTCTTCGGCTTGGTTTTGTTTTAGGAAGTTCATCCCGGCCTCAATGGCCACCAACGCCCGCTTCTTATTTTGCTGACCACGCCAAATGAAAAACCCCAGCAACCCTAATGCGGCTATCGCTAATACTAACTGAACCATGCTGTCCTCTCTTAATGCTTGTCTTAATGCTTGGTCAAACAGGCGCGCTATAGTACGTCAGCAGCCCCTTTTTTAAAAAGAGTCTATAAAGAGTCGCGCAGGATACGATCCCGATGGGCAATCTTTTGCTATTATCAGCGTCTTAACTGCCACGACTCATCAAAGGTGCTTCATTGTTCCAGACCTTGCCCCTAGACAACCAACTTCTTAAAGCCGTAGAAAAACTGGGGTTCGACCAACCCACCCAAGTTCAGTCGCAGGCCATCCCCGAAATTCTTCAAGGCAAAGACCTCATGGTGTGCGCCCAGACAGGCAGTGGCAAAAGCGCAGCCTTCTTGCTGCCCATATTGCACCGCATGATGACTAAGGCTGCTCCCAACTCTGCAACACGTGCATTGGTGCTGGTCCCAACTCGAGAATTAGCACGCCAACTAGCCAAGCAATGTGAAAAACTCGCTCAGTTCACCCAAGTGCAAGCGGGCGTCATCACCGGCGGAGCCGAATTTAAATATCAAGCGGCCGTATTCCGTAAAAACCCCGAAATCATCATCGCCACCCCCGGACGTTTAGTGGACCACCTTGGCAAGCAAAAACAATTACTTCAGGACGTCGAAGTGCTGGTGCTGGACGAAGCAGACCGCATGCTGGACATGGGCTTTGAGGAAGACGTATTAAAAATTGCCAACGCCTGCGGCGAGCGCCAAACCTTATTGTTTAGCGCCACCATGAATCAAAAAGGCATCCGTCACGTGATCAAACAAGTGATGAACGCACCGCTTGAAATTGTGGTGGACAGCTTCCGTGGCGAACACAGTAACATCACCCAACAACGCATACTGGCCGACGACGATAAACACAAAGAACGTCTGCTCACTTGGCTGTTGGCCAATGAGCCTCACCGCCAAGCCATCGTGTTCGTCAACACCAAGGCACGGGCCGAAAGCCTTTACCATTTGCTGGATTATCACAACCTCAATGCCGGTGTATTGCACGGTGACATGACGCAAGACGAGCGCAACCACATCATGCAAAGCATGCGACAAGGCCATTTTAAAGTGCTTGTTGCCACAGACGTCGCCGCGCGCGGTTTAGACGTTCAAGAAATTGACCTAGTTATAAATATGGAAATGCCACGCAGTGGCGATGATTATGTACACCGTATTGGACGTACCGGTCGTGCAGGTAATCAAGGGCTTGCGGTCTCGCTAATTGACCACACAGAGTGGAACCTCAAGGCCACTATTGAACGCTATCTCAATGTCGAAATGGACGCACGCAGCGTTGCGCCGCTAAAAGCGAAGTACAAGGGACCTAAAAAAGTTAAATCCAACGGCAAAGCCGTCAACAATAAAAAGAAAAAAGACCCTAAAAACAAGGCTGCAAAAACCAAAGACGGCAAGAACAAAGACACTAAAAACAAAGAATCCAAGAAAATTGCTAATAAGACCGATGCACCTGCTAAAAAGAAAAGCAACAAGCAGCCTGCTAAGCCGAAACCAGCAAAACAGCCTTCACAATTTTATGGCGATGGCAGTGCGCCGTTTAAGCCAAGAAAAAACAGCAAGCTGCAAGATGATGAATAACTCAATAGTTATTACTTAAACTTCTCTAAAACAAAAGTGAGCCGCCGATCACCTTGGCGGCACACTGTTCTCATTACCTGCCTCAATATTTTTTACCAACT
>JBFHVZ010000016.1:0-28662 GCA_041589295.1 Pseudomonadales bacterium | reverse complement strand
ACCGTCGGTGTTATTGAAGGCATTAATTTTAATAACTTACCCGAAACCCTGTTGGACCTTTCTGTGCCAGCCACAGACTATCAACAACAAACCGT
This sequence comes from Pseudomonadales bacterium, assembly GCA_041589295.1. Classification (GTDB taxonomy): domain Bacteria; phylum Pseudomonadota; class Gammaproteobacteria; order Pseudomonadales; family Oceanobacteraceae; genus Bermanella. Next base: position 28,567 of record JBFHVZ010000016.1, on the reverse strand, counting down.
TCAAACCGCTTACGGCCAGTACAAAATCTTAGGCCAAACCGGCGACACTTTTGGTGGCAAGTTACCTAAAGGTTTAGGACACATTTATAACTTTGAGGGTGACACGCTCATCATCGAAAACGATATGCCCGACTTTAACGCTTACATTCCTACCACCAATAACGAAGGTTATTTGTTTACCAACTGGGAAAACCTACCTGGTGGCATGAGTCGTATGCATCTGCGTAAAACAAATGGCAAGTGGAGTGTACTGGACGCCGAGATGATTGATTTTGCAGGTGTAAAAGGCACAGGCGCAAACTGCTTTGGTTCACTTTCTCCATGGGGTACACCGTTAACGTCTGAAGAGTGGGTAGTCTACACCACAGACACTACAACAACCGATGCTAACTGGAACAACCCAACGGCCGTTGCCGAAGACGCACGTATCGGTGGCATGTGGGCATTATCAGATGAGCCAAGCAACCCATACCGCTTCGGTTACATCATCGAAATCACCAATCCAACCAGCGCAACACCCGTGCCGGTTAAGCATTACACCATTGGTCGTTACGAACATGAAAACTCTACTGCCATGCCAGACGGCAAAACCGTGTTTTCATCACAAGATGACGACGGCGGCATTCTATTTAAGTTTGTTGCAGACACAGCAGAAGATCTATCTGCTGGCACCTTGTATGCGTCCAAACTTAAACAAGACTCTGGTTTAAGCGACCCTGCTGTCACCGGTTTTGATGTGGAATGGATTGCTTTAGCTCACAGTTCTAATGCTCAAATCGAAACTTGGATTAAAGATTTTGATGGCATTGGCACAGACCAATTTGTAGAAGGCGAAACCAGCTACATGACACTGGCCGATGTAGAAGCGTGGGCTAAGTGGGTAAAAGCAGGCCGTCCTGCTGGCCACACTTACCCCAGTGTTGCGAACGGTGGTGGTAAGCAAACCGCTGGTAAACCAATGGATGACCGCGTTGCGTTCTTAGAGTCTCGTCAAGCGGGTATCGCTTTAGGCGCTACTGCAGAGTGGCGTAAGCTGGAAGGCATTAGCATCAACACTAAACGTGTTATCGAAGCCGTAACCGGAGAAGACCTGATCAAAGACGAAGTAGTTAAAACCGCCTATTTGTACATGGGCAACGCCGACACAGATAAGACCATGACTGACGACGAAGGCGATATTCAATTGCTTCCTCGTGTTCGTGACTGTGGCACCATTTACCGCGCACCTATCGACTCTGATTACAGCATTTCGCGCATCGAACCTGTCCTAACAGGCTCTACTTATCGTAGCGAGCTATCAGGTGCAGAACGCTGTGATGTAAATGGATTAACCAACCCAGATAACGTTATTGTGCTGGATAACGGCGCTATTTTAATTGGTGAAGATGCTAGTGGTAACCGTAACAACGATACCCTTTGGATGTATCAGCCTGTTAAAAACTAACGGTTAAAATCTGTAAGTCCAAATAGTCGCAAGCACTAACCTAGCTATAAAATATCGGCTAGGAAAGTACTGGCTAGCGACCAAAAAAGGAGCGCTCTCGGGCGCTCCTTTTTAATTAAACGGTCATGATTTAAGAACAATAATAATCATTATTGTCTAAATTGCTTGTCCGGTTATCCTATGAAAACCCTTATAAATAATTCACCTGTAACACTTAAAAAACATTTAACACTCGGTATAGCTTTTACTGTAATTACCGCTTGCGATAGTACCGAGACCACTCTAGAAAATGAGTTTCCCGCAACGGCCTACATCAAACACAACGAAGTTTATAATCCAGAATCGGTTATCCCTGCACAGTGTTATACCAAAACCGAAGGCAACAAAAACCCTTGCTACGTCTGCCACCAAACCTACACAGATGGTCGTCCAAATTTAATGAACGACGGTGTACTTCAAGGCTCCTATGACTTTTCTGACATTGGCCTCACAAACAGTTGGAAAAATTTATTTAAAGATCGTCGCAGTTATATCGAGACAGTGTCAGACCAAGAAATTATGGACTGGGTCAACACAGACAATTATTCCCCATTGATCAAACACCTTGAATCAAGTGATCAGTGGCAAGGCGAAGTTCCCAAATTAACCGGTTTAGCTCAGGCCGCTTCGGCATTTGATCAAGACGGCCATGCGAAAGATGGTAGTCACTGGGTTACTTACAACTACAAACCGCTGCCCAGTGCATTTTGGCCAACCAATGGATCAACAGGCGATGCCATGATTCGCCTTCCCAAGCCATTTAGGGAATTAAACAACGAGTTTTCAAAGGTCATTTACACACTTAATCTCAGCCTAACTGAGATGGCAATAAAAAACCTTGAAAGCATAGAAATAGCGCCGACCAACGAAAAATTATTAAAAACAGATCTAGACGGCGATGGCAAGCTTACCGAACACACCACCCTTTTGGTTAAACACAACCACTATTTAGGTGATGCAAAAGAGATTGCTGTCGCAGATATGCTTTATCCGCAAGGTACCGAATTTTTACACACGGTACGCTACATAGGTATCGACAACCAAAACGAAATTTACAACGCACCTCGTATGAAAGAAGTACGCTACATGCGAAAAATTCAAATGCGTAGCAAGCAGTCTTTAGCCATGCCGTACTACCGCGAAGCAAAAGAAAAAGCATTTGGCAACATGCCCACCACCATAAGCATGGGGGATAAAGGCATCACCAACGGGTTCGGATGGCTATTGAATGCTTACATTGAAGATGAGCATGGGGCCTTAAGACAACAGAACGACCAAGAGCTGGCGTTTTGCAATGGTTGCCACAAAACCGTAGGTACCACCATCGACCAAACATTTTCTTTTGCACGTAAAGTAGAAGGCCGCGCCGGTTGGACGTATTTCAATTTAAAAGCCATGCAAGACACCCCAACACTCGGTGAGCAACAAGGCGAATACTTAACGTACTTTCAACGAGTAAAAGGCGGAGACGAATTTAGGCAAAACACAGAAATGCTAGAAAAATGGTTTTTAGAGGATGGTTCTGTCAATGTATCTGCCGTGAACGCTGCAAACAGTTTATACGACTTGATTACACCTTCTGCCGAACGAGCACGCCAACTCAACAAGGCCTATCGCGCAATCGTCGAAGAACAGAGCTATATCTTTGGCCGCGATACCGTCATAACACCTGCCAAAAACGTTTTTAAAGAGGTTGATAATCAAGTGGCTCCACTTGCACCTGAAAACCGATACAAATGGGATATCCGTTTGGACTGGCAGCAGCCCACATCAACACGGAGCGTTGCTTCTCATCCGTAGGATGGATAGAACGATTGCGCAGCACAGTTGCATCGGGTACTTGATTTTTCTTCCTGATGGCATTATTGATTAAGGGATGGTCCCAAATGATCACTCGATGCCGTAAGGAAGAATATTCATGATCAAAGTAATTATCGAACGCCGCATTGCCGAAGGTTTAGAAGAACATTACAACCACGCCATTCGCAATACTTTAAAGGCTGTTCTTGACGCACCTGGCTATCTATCCAGTGAGTCACTGATTGATTTACAAAATACCAACCACCGTATAATCATCACTAACTGGACATCTGTGCAGGCGTGGGAAGGTTGGTATATGTCGCCCGCTCGTAAAGAAGCGACCACTGAAATCGCCGCGATTTTAGAAGGTGAAGAGAAGATTACAGTGACTGAAGCACGTTAACCTTCCTGCTAAAATCAAAGCAAACACACGTTCGCTGGGCATGCCCCAACGAACGTTTTTCCTGCCTTTTATCATTCAAATGGAAACAGGCTTTTACCGTTTCCACACTCAATTCCACCATTCAACCATTGATCTTTCGGGTTAATCGGTTCTATATTTCGTGCTCAGTTTTTCAGGCGCTCTGCGATTTATGACAATGCATGCGGTCAATTCCCATGAGCCTACGGTTGGCTTGCCCTCTGCCCGCGCATTGATCGAGCGCTTTGAGCTTCATGGCATACAGAAAGACGATTTGGCCAAATATTTGGGCATTCCCGTCTCGCTGCTAGAAGATGAAGAAGCGCGCCTGCCGCTTAGTGCCTTTCATCGAATGTGGCAATACCTCATAGATGTCAGCGGTGACCCCGCTATCGGGTTGACCATTGCCCGCGAAGAAGACGCACATTCCCTAGGGTTAGTTGCGCACGTAGTGTTCAACAGTCCGACACTTGGCAAGGGCATGGAACACTACATCCGCCTGTTTTCCGTAGTCAATGAAGCCATTGATATGGAGTTCGAGCGTGGCCCTAAGATCAGCCGTTGTCGTTTCACTCACAAATACACAGATTTCTACAGCTACGCCGATATGGAGCGCACCTTGGCCATTGGTCTAGGCCGTACGCAAAAAGCGTTAAACCGCCCAGTTAAGGTATACGAAGTGAGCTTTCAACACAGCGCACCTGCCGACTTAAAGCCTTACCGTGATTACTTCCGCTGCGAATTGAAATTTGACCAGCCCTATTGCGAGATTAAATTCGAGAGCAGTGCCCTAGACAAAAAACTTAACCGCAGTAATCCCCATGTTGGCGCTGCAACCCTGCATTATGCTAACCGCTTATTGAGCCGACTCTTTAAACGCAAGTTAGCGCACAAAGTTCGCCGCTTAGTCGAAAGTCATATGGGAGACGAAGAGCTCGACGCCAACAAGGCCGCGGCCATGTTAAACATGAGTCGTCCAACTCTGTACCGCAAATTAAAACAGGATGGCCTGTCATACAGCGAAATTGTGGATGAAGTAAAATGCCGCAAAGCAAAAGAAATGCTGCTTCAGACGCAGGCTCCGTTAAGCGTTATCGCGTTTGATCTGGGGTTCTCAGAGGTTAGTGCGTTTACCCGTGCATTTAAACGCTGGACAGGGCAAACACCTGCACAGTTTCGCGCAAGCGATGTTGAAGATTAAATAAAAAACCCAAACACAAGTTGTATAACTCGGTTTGGGTTTTTGCGGTATCAAGCAGGTTTAAACCGTTAAGCGGTTTCTAGATCCTGAATGAATTTAACAATGTCTTCGACCTTCATCAGTTTTTCAGCTGCGTCTTCTTCGATTTCGATGTCGAACTTTTCTTCCAACGCCATTAGCAGCTCTACCGTGTCCAGCGAGTCAGCGCCTAGATCTTCGATGAAGCGTGAATCTGGTTTAACGTTTTCGGCTTGAACACCCAGTTGCTCTACCACCACTTCAATCACTTGTTGCAATACATCAGACATGTTTTTTCTCCATGTTTTTTTTGGTTTTGTCAGTTCACTCTGAAACTGAATTTTAAAATTGGTTTAAGCAATCTTTCGCTCGGTATTGGCAAAATCCGCCGTGGCGGGCAGCAACAGTGGGTCAGGTCGTTCGCTGTAATCCACTTCGCTTAAGCCAAAGCCAAACTGTTGTAAAAACGCTTGTTTGAAGCCTTGCGTGTCCGCCACTTTTTCCAGCCCAAGGCTAGTTAATTGCTCGTAAGCTCGGTTTACCTCAGCTTGCACCCTAGCATCACGTTCAATTTGGTCTACGCGCAAATACTGCCCGTCGCGCATGGACTGTTCTTGCCCATACAACCCCTGAGCAAACATACGGTTTGTCTGTTCCATAACAGACTCATATTTACCGCTTTCCTTTAAAGTTTTATGAAAGATTGACAAATACAGCGGCATACTAGGAATCACCGAGCTAGAAGGGGTCACTACGGCCTGAAACAAGCCAACTTTAGCCTCACCGTTTAGGGATTTACCTAATTTTTCATCCAGTGCAATACTGGTTTCATGTAAATGTGCTTTCGCACAACCCAGCGTGCCTTGTCCGTAGATATCCTGAGTTTGTTCTGGCCCCAAATAACTGTAAGCAATGGTCTTAAAGTTTTTGGCTAGTACACCTGCTTCTTGTAGGGTCATTACCCAGTCTTGCCAATCTTCACCACCCATCACTTTAACCGTGGCATCCACTTCGTCTGAATTAGCCGGTTCGATTTGTTGGGTACGTAATTTATTTTCAAATACGTCAACAGTAAGCCCGTTGAATGCTTTTTTTATCGGCTTAATCACACTTTGAAATTCGCCCACGCCTTTGACTTTTCTGCGTGGCGACGCCACAGAGTACACTAATAAATCTAACGGTTTTTCTAACTGCTTCAACCTTTGGATAACCCATTCTTTCGCATTCTTTTGAAAGGCATCCTGATTCGTACTTAGGGCGGTTAAACCATTGCGTCGCGCAAAATATTCAAAGCCTTGATTGTTATACCAACCGGCCGTACCAAATTTATGGGCTTGCGCGGCGCGTTCATAATACACACCTAAGGTGTCAGCACCAGCGCCAAACGCTAATGACATTCTACTCGCTAAGCCAATACCAGAAGATGCACCCACGACCAAAGCCATTTTGGGGCCGTTGTAGCGCACAGCAGACGCCACTTGCGCATCGTGATAAATATTGCGATAGCAACCTAAAGGATGCGCATTGGTACAAATATTATTTTTTATTCGTGCTTTGTAGGCCATGACAACCCTCCTGTTGTTTTTGTTTTCAACACTTAATAAGCCGTACTGATGCGTAGGCTTAAAAAATCATTCAACCAGTCGTTAACGACGTTTAAAAATTAAACTGGCATTGGTACCACCAAAACCAAAACTGTTACTTAGTGCTGTGTCGATCATGTGCGGCTGACTTATGGTGACAATGGGGAGTTCTGCCGCAACGGTATCCGCTTTTTCAATATTTATACTGGCTGCAATAAATTTATTTTTAATCATTAACAGTGTGTAAATGGCTTCTTGCACACCCGCAGCGCCTAGACCATGACCGCTTAATGACTTGGTGGAACTAATGTGGGGGCATCGCTGTGCAAACACACGGGCGATGGATTTTAATTCGGTAATATCACCTGCCGGTGTCGACGTACCATGGGTGTTGACATAATCAACCTGTTCGATTCCTGCATCGACCAGCGCTAATTGCATAGCACGTTCGCCACCTTCGCCCGAAGGTTGCACCATGCTGTCACCATCAGATGAAGCACCATAACCGACTACTTCACCATAAATGGTTGCGCCTCGCGCAAGAGCGCTGGACTCTTCTTCTAAGATCAACATGCCCGCGCCGCCTGAAATAACGAAACCATCACGGTCTTGATCATAAGGGCGTGACGCTCGCTGCGGCTCTTGATTAAACCCAGTGCTTAACGCACCCATGCCATCGAACTGAAATGCTTGTGTCCAGTGTGCGTGATCCACACCGCCAGCGATAACTCTGTTAAGCAAACCATGTTTAATTTTTAAATATGCTTCACCAATGCAATGTGCGCTGGTTGCACAGGCAGACGAGACGGTAAAGCTAGGGCCTTTGATTTTAAATTCGGTGGCCAGCAAGGCTGAGGGTGCGCTGGCCATTTCGCGAATCACGCGATACGGTCCCACTTTTCGTATGCCGCCGCGCTGCATGTGTTCTAACGCATCCAGTAAGTCCTCTGATGCGACGCCGCCGCTGCCCACAATCAGACCCGTAGTGGGATCGCTCAACATATCTTGCGTGAGTCCGGCATGTGCGATGGCATCCACTAACGCGAGATAACCGTATCGGGTTGCCAATCCCATAAACCGTTGGCTTTTACGGTCAATAAGTGAATCGTCTATTTGAATGTTACCGCTGACATGGGACCTTAATCCGCGCGCCTGAAATTCTTCATTAAACACAATCCCTGAGCGCCCGTCATACAAGGCTTTTGCGACCTGCTCTAAATCGTTTCCCAAACTGGATACAATGCCCATACCGGTAACGACGACGCGTTTTGGTAACGTTTGCATATTCACTACACTCAATAAATTATTTTTTTGCTGCGGTATCAGCATCGGGAAAAATGCCAATTTTTATTTGTTCTGCTTCGAATGCGATGTCGCCATTCACACGCGCCACCCCATTTGCAACTGCCAAAGCAAAGCCCCGTTGCATAAACCGTTTAATGCTGACATCAAACTGCACACGTTCGGCGCTGGGTAATATTTCATTTAACAAACGAATGTCGCCAGCCCCTAACGCACGCCCTTTTCCCGGAACTTCACGCAATGCCAGCAACACACCTAGGCTTTGCCATAAGCACTCTAAAACCAAACACCCCGGCATGATGGGGTCACCAGGAAAATGACTTTTGAAAAACCAAAGGTCTTGGTGTAGATCCATTTCAGTAACAATGCGGCCTTTATTAAATTCACCGCCTTGCTGATCTAAATGCAGTACACGGTTTAACATGCGCAGTTCACCAACCGGCAGTGAAATGTGCTGTTCAAAACGTGTGACCACCTCATCAATACTGGTTGGCTGGTCGATATAAACCTGTGCGGGATGCTGAGCACTGGGAGCACCAAGGTATTCTGTCGCAATGGACATGACTAAGTCCTAACTCTAACGATGTGCACAGAACTATAAGGGGGATGGGGATTTTTGGTTTGACCCGTTGAATCAGGTTCTTGATTATCTGTATCAAGCGGTCATGTTTGAAAGCAAAGCTACCATGTTTGAAAGCAAAGCTGTTTGAGCAGTAAGTTTAAAATCGCTGGAGGTCTGCAGGTCTTTGGTGAGCCAACCCTTCTCGGCCCTTACTAGGTTTTTTTAAAAGAGCGATCTAACAAACTTTGCAGGGCTTGATTATCAATCGGTTTTGCCAAGTGACCATCTGCTCCCGCATCTAGGCACTGACGTACATGGGCTGGATCGATATTGCCAGTAACAATGACAATAGGCGCGCTAAAACCCCGCTCTCGCAGTGCACGGGTGGCGGTTAGACCATCCATGACGGGCATTTCCATATCCATCAGCACAAGATCGAATTCATTATCAGCAGCGAGATCAACGGCCTCTTGCCCATGATTGGCGATGGTTATTTCTAACTGATCATGGGCTTTTAAAACCATGCGCTTGAGCACCATTTGATTGACGGTATTGTCCTCTACCAGCAATACACGTCCGTGGGCGGTCAAGGTATTTTCTTCACGGACAAATTCTCTAAGCACCGCATAGAGCTTGTCTTGATTGATGGGTTTTTCGATGACGCTGTTAAAACCTAAAGTTTTGTATTCTTGAATTTGATGCTTCATAACGTTCGCCGTAAACGCGATGATCGGTGCTTCGATACCTAGTTCCCGCATGCGTTTAGCGGCCTCTCGTCCACCCATCAACGGCATTTGCATGTCCAATAAAATAATTTGGTATTTTTGGTAGCTGGCATTCAATACCGCTTCGCGACCGTTTTCCACTAAGGTAACGTCTAAACCGGTACGGGCCACTAGGCGTTTTATGAGTTGTTGATTTTCTGGATTATCTTCTGCAATTAGTGCGCGGCCGCTAAGTTGAGGGACACCACCTTCTTTGTCGCTTTGCTTGGTTTTTTCAAGCAGTTCAAGTCGTTCTTTTTCGCTTGTAATGACATCATCGTCTAGGGCGTCTAGATTTATCGTCACAGTAAAATGACTGCCCTCACCTTTTTTACTGTGCAAACTGATGTCGCCGCCTAGCAAGCGCGCCAAACTTTGAGAAATGTATAAACCCAACCCCGTGCCACCATAAACCCGAGTGACAGACGCATCGGACTGAGAAAATGGTTTAAATAGTTTTTTCTGCTCAGCCGCCGTCAAACCGATACCTGTGTCCATCACGACAAATTGCAGTTGTGCTGATTCCGAGGTCGTTACCTCTAAGCCCACGCGACCTTTCTCTGTAAATTTCACTGCGTTGTTAATTAAATTAAACAGGATTTGTTTAAGCCGTGTTGGATCAGTTTTGATGTAGACTGGCAACGGATAGCCAAGGGTTAACGTAAAGTCCAAACCTTTTTCTTTTACTTTTATGCGCGCATAAGACTCCACTTCACTAAGCAGTTGGACAAAGTTGACTTCAATGTCTTCCACTTCGATCTTGCTGGCTTCGATTTTAGATATATCGAGAATATCGTTAATAATACTGAGTAAGTGCTTACCGCTGCGAATGATGGTTTCGGTATATTCCTTTCGTTCTTCTTCGCTGGTTTCAGGATCAGACAGCGCTTCGCTGTAACCAAGTATGGCCGTCATGGGAGTACGAATTTCGTGACTCATGTTAGCCAGAAAGTGAGACTTCGCATCTTCTGACTCTTCGGCTTTCCGTTTGGCTACCTCGGCTTGGTTGCGGGCACGTTTTGCGAGGTCTCGCGTTTTTCGCACATCGTAATACATGCGCACATTGCGAATGGCCGTACCGATTTGCAACAAATAACTTTGAATTTTATCAAGATCCCGTGGACGCAATTTCATGTAATGCACGTAGTTTGCGAAAACCACACCCGCAATAACTTTTCCACGAATGGCTATAGGGAAAAAAGCAACCGATTTGGTGGGCCGAATGGCATACAGTTCTTGATCCACCTGACAACCTTGTCGCACATATTCTTCACGAATGGTTTGCAGATAAAGAATTTGGTTTTGCTCCATGCCCTTTACATAAAGACTGTCGTGATCACGGGCTAAATCAAAGGTAAATTGTGCGTAGGCCGACTTTTCTAGCTCGGTTAGCTCTTCGGAATAGCACCCCAAAATTTCCAAACCCGTTTTATGGGTGTCATAAGCAAGAATAAAAACGGACTCTAATGGATACAGTTTTTGTAGTACCTGCATTAGGCCTTTCATCACCCCATTTAAATTCAAGGTGGCACTGGCGGCGTTGGTAATATTGTTAATGTGCACCAGCTCTTCGTGTTGCTCTTTACTGCGTCGTTTGGCTTTTTTAAGTCGATCACTGATGATGAAAAAAACGTAGCTCAGCAAACCCAAATAAATAAACGCAGACAGCATGGCAATCACTGTCGACAGCAAACTTAACTGGGGGCGAGTCGCAAGCCCATGCAACAGCGCAGCGCTTATCATGCCGCTGGCTAACGCTATGAGTGTGACCCTTAAATAGGTTAACCCACCGTTCGCCACACTGGTTACAATGGCGGCGCACACCACAATACATAAAATTAACGGATTAAAGCCCCATAAGCCGACGTAGTAACCGAATATGGCTGCATCAAACAATATGGTGCGCCGCTCGCATTCTCGTGTGCTGCAAAAGAGATAAATAAGCGAAGGCAGAATCAGTGTGTGCGGTAAAATCACTAGCCATTGAGTCCACTGAAACTCAGGCCAAAAAATGCTGGCATGAAACGCCAGCACACTGAGCGCCACAAGCGAACGACATAAAAACGCCGCCTTGTGGTACCTCAATAATCGCGCTTGTCCGTCGGCTGATGTTTGCCTAGTCATCGTCCATCACTACCGCTTAATGTGACATTGGTAGAGCCCCATCTCCTTAATGCGGATAAACGCCCGTAATGCTTCTTTTGTGTGTCGGTCTTCTAAACCCAACACAATTTGTCGGCCATGATCATCGGCTTCGCGGCGAATAAAGGTGATGCTGTAACGGTCTTCTTGGTTCAACTCGCTAATGCCGATGGTGCTTTCTACCTTATGGGGTTGCTTGTCACGCCACACCACCCATTGCAGAAACACCTGATCCCGCTTGCTGTCCCGCGTGATAACCAGGCGAATTTGCCCCGATTTGGAGCCCATGGACCATTGCCCCATGCCCTTCACGTCATAGATAGCTGGGGACAAGTCCATCACCCCTTTTAGGGTGCCATTGGCCCAAGTGGCTGTACCAGTAAATAGCAGGCCTGCCAGCGCAATGCTCACAATGTGGAAACCAAGGGCTAAACGATGGGTCGTGGTTTGGGGGGGCTGAACTGCGCGCATAATGCATCCCTACTGTGCCTATCAATTTCAGCATAGCAGGTTGTCGAGGAGTTCGTGGTTAAAGCGCCAAGCGGGTGCCTGATGCCCTAATTCGCCGCTGTTTGGCTAGGCCTATGGCTGCTGCGGGCCGTAGGCCACTTGTAGTACATACAATTCCACCTGACCGGATGGCGTGCGCACCCAAACGTCGTCACCTTCGGATTTGCCCAACAAGGCCTTCGCCACAGGGGAGTTGATGCTAATGTACTCCGTTTTATGGTCGATTTCGTCAGGCCCGACAATACGATAGAGGTGTTCTTCACCGTCTTGATTCTCGATACGCACCCATGCACCAAAATAGATTTTACCTGTGTCACTGGGGTATTCACGAATGACCTTTAAGGCCTCTAAACGCTTGCTTAAAAACCGTACTCGACGATCTATCTCACGCAGTCTTTTTTTGCCGTAGATGTATTCGGCATTTTCAGAGCGATCTCCCAAGGCTGCCGCATCCTTAACTTGCTGTGTGACTTTTGGGCGCTCATCACGCCATAAAAAATCCAACTCTTGTTTAAGCACTTGTTCGCCTTCGGGCGTAATTAAATCAGTGGGCTTGCCCATAGCGTCTCTCGCGTCACGAATCAGTCAGAATTGTAAGCTAAAATTTTCTCGAGAACCGAGATTAAAACCATCAAATTAACACCATCAAATAGAGCCCAATAGCAAAACACCATGAATGCTTTTTACATACGGGTTAGGGATAACCTATTGCTTGGGCTAGGCTGGCTGCTAGTGGTGCTGGGGTTAGCCATCACCCCTCTGCCGATTCCTGTGGGTTTGATCATGGTGTTATTTGGCTTGGCAATACTCACTCTAAAAAGTGATTCGTTGCGGGCTTTTTTGCGAGCTCGCCGTCAGCGCTATCGACGCCTTTCAGCAAAACTCACTGGCATTACGCCAAAGCTCCCCAAACTATTAAGGCGTGCGGTGGAGTTAACCGACCCCGACCGCAAACCCGACTCCAATTCTGACTTCAAATAAACAGCCACCTAAAATCCCGTTATGAGCATACCGGCGCAAAGTAGCACGCCTAGCAATAAATGGGTTTGCGCAGCCTGAAAGCGAACCATCGCTAGGTCTTCATGGTCTGGCCGGTCGGCCTTATACAATGCCAGCAGTTGTTTTACGATCAACGGACTGGCCAGCAATGGCAGTAACATCCACACACTGGACGACTCGAAGCTCTGCAAGCGTAATAATGCTAAACCCGCTAATAGGTAATAAAACGCTTGCCAGTGCCGAGCCAATACAAACCCTAACTTTGCCGCTAACGTGACCGAGCCCCGCGCGCCATCGGTGTAAAGGTCGTTAATGTTATTGGCATTTAAAATCGCGGTTGCAGCAAAACCAAAAAATAGCCCCAATGCCAATAAGCCCTGTGGCATGTCCGCTGGCGCAAAGCCGGTGGCCGCTGCCGCAATACCAAATGTTAGTACCGGACCGCACAAGGCGAGAACCGCAGCATCCCCCAGCGCTCGGTACTTTAATCGTAACGGCCATCCGCTATAGCCCAAAACGCCAATCACGGCGGCGATGCCACATAACAACACCACAACTGGTGCATGCCACAATGCCGGTAAACCCAAGACGCAACCCAGCAGCAAACAAATCCAAGCACCGCGAGCCACTTGATGGGCGGTCAACCAACCTTGTTGAATAACGCCACTGCCACCTAAGGTGCCGGGTAAATCAATCAGTTTGAAATAATCTTCTACATCGTTGAATAAATTTACTGACATTTGCAGCAGCACCACGGCAAGCACCGCACTGCCTGCTATCCAAGGATTAACTGGCAGCCCCAACAACCACAGCCACAACAGCGTAGCCAAAGCCGGCATCAGTGTGGCCGTAAGACTGATGGCGCGTATGGCTTTAAACCAACAAACAACGCCGCTGGGTGCATGACCATTCACTTGGCCAAACCCCACTTGCTCCGCATTAATTTGTTGCGCCACCCAACGCTCTGGTGACGACATAAGATGACCATGGCGCAAAAGAATTTGCGCTTGGTCCGACTCAATGGCAAACCACTTTAATGACATAGGTGTTTTCCTTTTTCCCCAATGAATGCGCACGCAAGGGTGCTTGGTAAGCTATACTGTTTGGCACATCTATTGATCAAACCAGACAAGGCCAAACCCTACAAGATGTTTGATTTTGATTTACGCCAAGACATTCTCAGTTTTTTACAGCAACAGCCTCTCAGCAAAGAAGTGGCCATTATTCGTCATTTGCAAGACAAAGGACGAATCCCTGCAGATGCGCTGCAAACTGATCTTGGTTTATTTCGTTGTCACTTCTTAGTGTTTCATGCCCTGTATCGATTACAACAACAAGGATTCACTCAGCGAGCTTTTAAACTCACTATTTCTTCACTTTATATCGAATACGATGACGCTTTTGTGTTTTGCGCCAATGACTCAGAGAAAAAATCTGAAAAAAGTATTGAACGAAATGACCCATTGGCCGCATTTTATTTAGACCTGCGCCAATTAAATCAAACCGACAACCACGACGTGCAGCAACTATTGAATCGTTTTTGGCAACGCCTAATTACCCCCCATGCCCAGCTCGACCGCGAAAAACAAGACGCCCTTGCCGTACTAGAACTAGAAGGCAGCGTTGACTTCACTACTATTAAGCAGCAGTATCGTCGCCTCGCCATGCAGCATCATCCTGATCGAGGCGGCGACCAAGAAAAACTCGTGGCCATAAACCAAGCCATGCAATGCTTAGAAGCCCACTATTCTACCTAGGGCACCTCCTAACGGATTGACCCAATAAAATCATCTAACTAACAATTAACTACTAACAACTTAAAGTGTCTTTCTATGTTGTATCGTCTTAACGCTTTGCTGCGTCGTTTATCTTTAATGGCTTTATGCAGTGCTTCGATTTCAGTATCGGCATCTCCCGCAACATCCGTTGTTGAAGCACCATTGCCTATATCCAAACCCGTAGCTGAAGCACCTTTACCCGTGATAGACGACAGCCGTGGCGTGGTGATTTTGCAATACCATCATATCAGCACCAGTACGCCGCCAATTACCAGCACCACACCGGAGATGTTTGAAACCCATCTAAAACTAATCGAAGATGAAGGCTTTCAGGTAAAGAGCCTGCCTTGGGTAATGGAGCGCTTGCAGCAAAAGCTACCCATACCAGACAAAACCTTGGTCATTACGTTTGATGATGGTTATCTGTCTATTTACGAAGCCGCCTTTCCGTTACTTAAGGCGCGCAACTGGCCATTTACTATTTTTGTTTGCCCCGGTCCCATTGACCAAAAGTTCAGCGATTCGTTGACGTGGGAACACCTACAAGAAATGCAAGCCGCGGGTGCCACCATTGCCAACCACTCCTACCATCACGACTACTTAGTGGACCGTAAAACCACTGAAAACGGAGCACTAGAAAATGATGAACAATGGTTAGCACGAGTACGTGCAGACATTCTCAGCACCGAAGCTCGCATCAAAGAAATGTTAGGCGTAGAACACAAAATGCTGGCCTACCCTTACGGCGAATTCACCGACACCATGCAAACCATGTTGCGCGAAGAAGGTTTTATTGCGTTTGGTCAACAGTCCGGTGCGATTGGATATTTTAGCGACCTAACATCATTGGCTCGTTATCCAGCGGCCAGTATTTACGCCAACCCAGCAACGCTTAAGACCAAGCTGTACACGTTACCGTTTCACGTAAAAGAAGAACCCAAGAAAACCTTATTGGCAGACGATGAAGTGCCAGAGCTTTCGCTACTGATAAAACCCAATGCTTTTAGACGCGCTCAAGTACAGTGTTACTACCAAGGACAACCCATCAATACGCAAGTAACAGAAGAAACCGTGGGGGAAGAGTCGCTCATTCGCATAACAGCGCAAGCAGAAAAACTAGGACGCGCCCGCCGTCATCGTTATAACTGCACGGCACCCACCATGAACGGTAAACGTTACTACTGGTATTCTCACTCTTGGGTGCGCAGTTCCGAACACGATGGCTGAGCCTGCATAAAGGCACGCGCCGCTTGTTTTAGGTTTTCGGCCATCAAATGGGTGGCCGGACCGCAAATGTCTTTTTGCGCATACACCAAATATAAGGTGCCGTGTTTGGCGTAATCCACATCGAGATCCAAGGGTTTTAATATCCCCTTTCGGATCGGTTCCACCGCATCGAAGGTGGTGATCCACGCAAAACCCAACTGGTTTTCAAGCAGCTGACGCGCGCTTTCCATGCTGGAAACCGTCCAACGTTGATCACTGCCCAGCCAACCACTGTCACGGTTTTGCTTTATGCCAGAATCTTTAATAACCAACTGCATTTGTTGAGATAAATCGTGAGCGGTAATTTTTCGCTCAAGCTGATGCAATGGATGCTCGGGATGAGCCACCGCAATAAAATGAATGTCCAACAGGGTTTCGCCCATAAAGCCCGGTGGGACCCAAGGGGTCACGGCTAAATCGACCTTGCGCTCTAACAAGGCTTCGCTGGCACCAGACAGAATTTCTTCACGCAAGGTTAAGCGAGTACCCCGACTTTGGGGTAAAAACGCTTGCAGCGCTTTGATTAACGCCGTTTTAGGAAAGGCGCCATCCACGGCCAACCGCACTTCGGCTTCCCAGCCTTGCTCTAATCCGGTCGCAACTTGTTCAAGTTGCATGGCTTGATCAATAAGATGTCGCGAACGCCTAAGTAAGGTTTCACCTGCTGGGGTCAACACGGCACGACGGCCTTCGATTTTAAGCAGCTCAAGACCCAATTGCTCTTGCAGCTTGGCCACAGTGTAACTAATTGACGACTGGCTCTTGTGCATGGCCTCTGCCGCTTGAGCGTACCCCCCACTGTCTACTACAGTTTGCAGGGTGCGCCATTGTTCTAATGTTACTCTGGGACCACGCATCGGATTCTGCCAATCAAACTGATACAATTGCGCAGCATAGCGCAACCCAACCATTTAGGTAATACACATATGAGCACGATTCCTGCCTTAGAAGAAGATCAACTGGAGACACTGGCGCTGTTTTTAGAAGATCATAGCGAGCAGACTGAAGGCCTGGATTTTTTTGGTGTGCACGGTTTGCTCACCGCCAACGCAGTGACCGATCAACCATTAACGCTGGACGCATTATGTGAGCTGGCATTTGACACCGAACCCAAGTGGCAGTCCGACGCGCAAAAAGACGAAATCATGCAGCTGCTGCGCGCACTACAAAAAGAAATCATCGAGCTAGTGGAGTCTGGTCAGCCCTTCCCCGTACCTTGCGATTTAAATGTCGAAGCCGACGAAGATGACGAAACCGCACCACTAGAAAGTTGGGCAGTTGGCTTTATGCTGCTGTCGCTGGAAAACCCAGACGCATGGTTTGCCAACACAGATGAAGAAGCTGTAGCGGAACTGATTTTCCCAATCATGTATGCATCGGGTTTAAACGCAGACGAAAAAGAATTTGCCGATATCGACGAAGATACGCGCTTGTCCCGCCAAGTGTGTGAAGCCATTCCAGATGCTGTCGTCGATTTGTTTTTGCATTACCACGGTGAAGAATAAACCGACTCTATCCTGAAAAAAGTGCGACTAATCGTCGCACTTAGATCAGTTAGATAGAGGTGGCATGATCAATCGGGAAATCCACCTCTAAACAACGCCCGCCATCGCTATATTCCATACGATTGCAAACTCGTTTCAACAGTGCAATGCCTCGCCCAAACGAATCATCGTTATCGCTTTGCGCAATTTTATCAAATGCAAAACCTTGGCCTGAATCTTCAATACGAATACGCAAGCACGTACCTTGTGCTTGTACAATTTCAAACTGTAAATGAATTTTCGCGTCGTCCAACGCTTCTAACCGCAACTGGCGTTGCTGATAATATTCGATAAAACCATCTTCTGTACGCTTGAGCTCTGAGCTAAGCCCTAAAATGCCATGCTCTAACGCGTTGCTGTACATTTCGGCAAGCAGCAAACCGATTACATTTCGGTAAGGGCGCAAATCCGTTTGGGCACCAATGATGTTCATCATTTCTTCTACTGGATTAGCCCGCTTAATATCGGCGGCTTCCAACTTACATTCCATACGCCAAGGCAAACCGTCATAAGCGGGTGCTTCTTTACCTTGTTCATTAAGAATATGCACAGGACCGCTGCGCACTTCCACAAGCGTAATGTCATCTCGCTGTTCGGCATCACCACAAAATGCATTTAAACTCTCAAGAATGGCACCCAAGGTATCTTTAACGCCGGATTTGAAGTTTTCGACGATGCGCTCTGTGGTAAAAAATTCACCGTCTGGACTGGCAGCTTCATCTAAGCCGTCTGTGTAAAAAAAGACGCGCTCACCAGGCCCTAAATATTTGACTTCAAACCCTTTCGAAAAGTTTTCATCGTGCTCGACACCCAAAGGCATATTTGCCGACACCAAGGTTTCTTTAAGCGAGCCATCTGCTGCGATGATGTAAGCATCAGGCAACCCACCCATCCAATATTGAATACTGTCACCGGCGCTGTTTAATTCTAAAATTGTGGCGGCGCAAAACATGAAGTCGGGTAATAACGAGGTGAGCATGCGATTAAACTCAAACGCTATTTCCCCCACAGACAAATGTCGTTCACACAGCTGGTCAAAGGTATGGGCAATGGGCAAGGTACCAATGGATGCGCCCAAACCGTGACCGGTAAAATCGCCCATAAACACATATAAACCACCTGACGGACTTGGTGCCGACAATAGCAAATCCCCATTAAAGGTGGACGCAGGGGCAACATGACTGCGTAAGCTATCGCAGTTGCTAAGGTTGTGCTCCAAGGCTTTGGTAAAGATATGTTCAACAATATTTTGTTCACGTTGCCAACGACTGTTGTGCAACCGTAATTCTTTATTGTTTTCGGCGATTTGTTGGGTTAAATCGCGAATGCGTAGGTGCGCTTGGATTTTTGCTTTGAGAACAGCTTCATTGTATGGCTTGGCCAAAAAATCATCGCCGCCGCTTTCAAGGCATTGGCTTAACGCCGCGTCGTCATCTAACGCTGTTAAAAAGATAATGGGGACATAACCACTGCTGTCGCTTTGCAGCGCTTTAATTTGGCGAGTTGCTTCAAGGCCGTCCATCACCGGCATGATGACGTCCATTAATATGATATCGAACTGGCTTTCTTTATAGGCTTGAACCGCCTGTTCACCGTTATCGGCTTCTTCTACTTCGTGTCCATCTTCTTCAAGCAACCATGTCAAAATGGCACGGTTGGTTGCTTGATCATCCACAACCAATATACGCATAGGGGCTACTACCTAACCGTGATTATGCAAACTTGAACTTTTTATCAAAATGAGCGATTGAAAAAATCTTCATTAAGTTTGGTTGGCAATTGGAAATCGTGATGGCACCGTCTTCCGCTTTGACGTTGTTTTTCATATTCAACAACATGCCTAACGCCGAGCTGTCGATGTATTCAGTTGCCGACAAATCCACTGTAAATTTCAGGTCTGAACCCGACAAATTGGCATAAGCGTCTCTAAAATCCTGCAACAGGTTAAAGTCAAAGCGCCCATTGATGGCGATGGTCACCATTTGTCCCTGTTGGTTCACACTAACATTCGACATAGCTGTCCTCTGTATTTAGCCGCGTCCTCATTCCAAGCATAGATGCAGAATCGCCAATCGCAATATAGACAGGTGGATATTCGGGTGGCTGGCATAGAAGCAAAATGCCCGATAGACTGGACGCTTGTACGAATTGCTGGATGTCACCATTGAAGCCCGTTAAACGCCCCCTACTACGCTATGCATTGATCTCCATTGGCTGGCTCAGTGTAGTGCTGGGTGTACTGGGAATCTTTCTCCCGGTATTGCCAACCACTCCATTCTTGTTGCTGGCTGCAGCTTGCTTTGTACGCTCATCACCAAGGTTTTATCAATGGCTGGTGGAGCACCCCAAGTTAGGCAAATACATCATTTACTATTTAGAAGGTAAGGGCATTCCGCGCCGTGCAAAATGGATGGCCATTGCCATGATTTGGCTGACAATTACCCTGTCAGCACTGTTGGTGGTGCCTATTGTGTGGGTCAAGGTGCTGATGTTTGCGATTGCCATCAGCGTGAGTATTTATATTTTACGCCAGCCTACGTGGGAACCAGAACAAGACACCACTACGTTGCCCAGCCAGTTGTACGAGGATGAAGCGCAACCCTAGGCTACGCCCATCACCCCTGCCAAAGCTGCTTTTTCCAGCGGCTTGGCTAAGTGGCCACTGGCACCAGCATCAAAGCACGCTTGCACGTATTCGCTTTCCACATGGCCCGTCACCATATAAATGGCACCGTTATACCCTTGTTGCCGCAGCAGCTGAGTCGCTTCTAACCCGCCCATGACGGGCATTTCCATATCCATAAGAATGAGGTCAAACGCCTTTTCAGTGGCCAGACTGACGGCGCGTTGTCCCGTTTCCGCCAACGCAACCTCTGCAGCAGGCGCGAGTTTTTGCACCATGCGCTTCATTACGGTTTGGTTGACTGGGTTGTCTTCTGCAATTAACACCGTCATTGGTTGCTGTACTGCCGTGGTGGCCGACGCAGGCCCAACGGCACCCCTGTCGTCGTGCACCTCGCTAGGTGCAAAATGATTCGCCAATACCTGATATAACGCAGTTTGCGAAATGGGTTTTTCTACGGTCGCAACAAACCCCATGTCCGCATAGGCTTGCAGTTGGTGCTTCATAACATTGGCAGTAAAAGCCACCAAGGGGGTGGTAATGCCTAGCGCACGAATGCGCGAAGCCGCCTCTTTGCCACCCATGACGGGCATTTGCATATCTAAAAAGATCACGTCAAATTGTGGGTCTTTTTGTATCCATTCCACGGCTTGCGCACCGTTCTCTGCCAGCTCAACCTGCAAGCCTGTTTGTCTTAAAAGCCGTCCGATTAAGGCCTGATTTTCTTTGTTATCTTCTGCCACTAATACACGGCCCTGATAATGCGGCACCGCTTTGGGCTGGATATGATCCAAATGTTTTTCGATCAATTCGTTCAACATTGCTTCGTCTTGTATGTAAACGCTGGCCCGCGTTTTTAAAGGCAGTGTCAAACAAAAGCTGCTGCCCTGACCGGCTTCGCTGCTCAGTGATAATTCACCGCCCATTAGCTGCGCCAAGTTTTTCGAAATATAAAGCCCTAAACCTGTGCCGCCGTATAACCGAGTGGTAGAAGAGTCCGCCTGTGAGAACGCAGCAAACAGTTTTGACTGAGTAGCTTCGTCCATACCAATCCCTGTATCTGAAATTAAAAAGTGGATACCTTCGCTGCTGGTGTACACATGCGTGGTAATGCCACCCTGCGCCGTAAACTTAATAGCGTTATTAGTCAGGTTATAGAGAATTTGTTTGATACGAGTGGGATCGGTAAAGAAAAACCTAGGAATGGGGTATTCCACATCAAGCGAGTAATCCAATTGTTTTTCTTTGGTGTTTAGTCGTGCGTAAGCTGACAGGTCTGACAAAATCGCCACGATGTCAGTTTCGATGGATTCCACTTCCATCTTGCTGGATTCGATTTTTGAAATATCTAAGATGTCATTGATGATGGTGAGCAAATGTTTGCCGCTACGAATGATGGTTTGGGTAAATTCTTCGCGCTCCTCGTCGCTTAGGTTTTTATCCAGCAGGGCTTCACCGTAGCCTAAAATGGCGGTCATGGGTGTGCGTATTTCGTGACTCATGTTTGCCAAAAAGCGGCTCTTGGCTTTTTCGGATTGCTCAGCTCTTTCTTTGGCTTCACTGACTTCTTGAAACAATCGCGCATTGCGCAGCGCCGTGCCCACTTGGACCAAGTATTCCGAAATACGTTTTTCATCTTGTTTATCTAAATTAAACGGCGTGTCGTAATTGATAAATGCCACACCGGCGACCACTTCGTTATCAATGGATACAGGAAAATACGCGATGGATTGACTGGGCTTGATATTATAAAGCGCTTGGTCCATGGCTGCGCCTTTGCGCACCATGTCAGCCGTTAATTGGGGAATCATCACCACTCGATTTTTTTGAATGCCGCTGACAAAAATACTGCGCGCGTCTTCAACTGGGTCCATTTCCAATTCTTTAAACGCTGTTAATTCAAACGATGTCACCGCCGAGCCATAAGCGCCAATGATTTTGTAACGGCCACTGGGCATTTGGTTCACCACGTAAAGGGATTCGAACGGAAAGATTTTTTCAATGGCATTCATGATGCCATTTAACACTTGATCTAAATCCAACGACCGATTCACGGTCATGGCCACTTCGTTAATGTTTTCCAATTCGAACTGACGCGCTCTTAAACGCTGTTTAGTACGACGCAGTCTGCGGTTCATGGCACTGAGTACCACACCCATATTAATGAGAAATAACACCAAACCTGCGGTGGCAATTAACGTTGGTAGCAACGCAATGTCAGGACGGAAATAAAACCCCGCTAGCCAGCCGCCGAATAGTAAACCCGCCCCTTGCGTCAACGTGCCAAATAGCAAGAAGCGCTTGCCACCATACGAAATTAAAACCAAATAACTGGTGGCCACGAACATGGCACTCAGAAAAGGCTGATACCCCCACAACCCTGCACACACTGAGTAGTAAAAACTGTCCGATAAAATATTGCGGATTTCGTGCTGAGGGTGCTCAGTAAAATAGTAGGCAAGATGGGGATACAACAGGCCATACGCCAATAACGGAACCCAAACCCACGCGTCGATTACAGGTTCGTTCCATAGAATGGTGATGTTTAAGCTGATGGCCAGTAAACATGCGACGATGCGTAAATAATAATTCAGGCGAACGCTATTAGATTTATTAACCGGGCTAAAAGACCCCATGGGGTGGTTCCGTACTTCGACTCTACCCCGTAACAATAGCTTATTGTGCCTTTTATTTCAGGCACTTACCGGTAACAACAAACGCAATACAGAACTGGACTGTTCATTGGCCTGCGCCGCTGCCCCTATGGCCGCTTGGCCGAGGATCTGTTGTTTGGTTTTTTCAGCGGCTGCCTTCGCAAAGTCCGCATCGGTAATACGACTATTTGCAGCTTGCACTTCAATGTCAGACTGAGCCAAACGGTCCATTCGACTTGTTAGCGTATTGGCAACGGCACCCAGTTCGGTTTGGCGTGAGGTGATGCTGGCCATGGCTTTGTCCAACGTGGTTAAACTGGTGTCGTCCGAAGCAAGGGCTTGCGGGTCTTCAATGTCGACTCCCAACTGCGAGAATTGATCCGCCACATTGAAGGCCGACAAGGTGACACTGTCACCTGCTTCGGTACCCAACTGAAACGACAAGGGTTCATCGCCAAATAAAGCACGACCATTAAACTGACCTTGCGAGAGTGTTTGCTGAATATTGGCCTGACGCTGTTGAATTTCCGCGTCGATGGCCTGCCGATCGCCATCGTTCAAAATACCATTGCCGGACTGCACCTTAAGCGCTCGGACGGCCTCCAAGTCGGCCTGCACAGAACTCAACGCCCCATCTTCCACTTGAATGCGAGACAACCCATCGCCCCCATTGCGAATGGCCATGGCGAGTCCGCGGCTCTGGCTGTTTAACCGAGTGCTGATGCCTAGCCCTGCCGCGTCATCGGCAGCCTGTTGCAAACGCTGGCCACTGGCTAACTGCTGAAGTGCTTTTTGTTGCTGTTGCTGGGTGCGTTCCAAAACCCGCTGATAGAGAGCAGAGTTAGAAATTTTCATCACGCTTAATCCACCTTCGCGACCCAAGTTCGACCCATCTAGTTCAACCCATCAAGTCCAAACCATGGTAGCGAGCTTTGACATTGGCGTGAAAGACCCATTGGCAGCATGACGGTACTGGGTTGTGACTAACGGTTTTTAAACTCCTGCCCTAAACTTTTATGAACAGCCCGAACCACCGACTTGCTGGTGGACCAGTTACGCAAAGTTTAATCATTCAATTGCGCAGTTTGGTCATTTACCTAATGCAGGTTGCGCCCTATATTGCCGTGCACTAAAAACAACGAGGTTAGCTTCCATGAGTCAATATCCACACCTGTTAGAACCTTTGGACTTGGGTTTCACCACACTGAAAAACCGCGTCATCATGGGCTCCATGCACACAGGTTTGGAAGATCGCCCATGGCACTTTAAGCAATTAGCCGAATATTTTGCCGAGCGTGCGCGCGGTGGCGTTGGCCTCATGATTACAGGCGGCTTTGCCCCTAACCGTCGCGGCGAGCTTTTGCCTCTAGGCTCGCGCTTAAGCAGCGCCCTACAGGTTGCCCAGCACAAAAAAGTCACTTCGGCGGTACACGAAGCTGGCGGCAAAATCGCCCTGCAAATTCTGCATGCTGGCCGTTACGGCTACACCCCCTACAACGTGGCCCCGTCCGCCATTAAGTCGCCCATTACTCCATTTAAACCTAAAGAGCTGTCCACTAAAGCGGTTTGGAAAACCATTAAGCAATATGGCCGCAGTGCTCGTTTGGCTCAAAAGGCCGGTTATGACGGCGTCGAAATCATGGGCTCTGAAGGTTACTTCATTACTCAGTTCTTAAACGAGCGCACTAACCGCCGTACTGATGAATTTGGTGGTTCTTACGAAAATCGTATGCGTCTGCCACTGGAAATCGTTAAACGCATGCGCAAAGAAGTGGGTGACGAATTCATTATTGTGTTCCGCCTGTCGATGCTGGACCTAGTCGAAGGCGGCTCCAGCATGGAACAAGTGATTACGCTAGCCAAAGCGCTAGAAGAAGCCGGTGTCACCATATTGAACACAGGTATTGGCTGGCACGAAGCACGCGTCCCCACCATTGTGACTTCTGTGCCCCGTGCAGCCTTTGTGGACGCCACGGCCAAAGTCAAAGAGGCGGTGAGCATTCCAGTTGTAGCATCTAACCGCATCAACATGCCGGACGTAGCAGAGGACATTATTGCTTCTGGCAAAGCCGACATGGTGTCTATGGCTCGTCCATTCTTGGCCGACCCAGACTGGGTTAACAAAGCGGCTGAAGGCAAAGCCGATGAAATCAACACTTGTATCGCATGTAACCAAGCCTGTTTGGATCACACCTTCCAAAACCGCCGCGCGAGCTGCTTGGTTAACCCACGTGCGTGTCACGAAACCGAATTGCTGTACACCCCAACATCCCACGTGAAGAAAGTTGCGGTCGTGGGCGCTGGCCCTGCCGGTTTGGCATGCGCCACGGTTGCCGCTAAACGCGGTCACAAAGTCACCTTGTTTGAAGCACGAGAAGAAATCGGCGGTCAGTTCACCTTTGCAAGCAAGATCCCAGGCAAAGAAGAATTCGTCGAAACCATTCGTTACTTCAAGAAAATGATCGAAGTACACAATATCGAATTGCACCTGAACAAGTGGGTCAGTGCCGAAGAATTAAAAGACGCAGGTTTCGATGAGATCATCATTTCTACCGGTGTTGAGCCACGCGTACCTAACATGCCGGGTATTGACCATCCCAAAGTGGTTTCCTACCAAGAACTGCTAGGCAAAGGTTTAAACCTAGGTAAAACCGTAGCGGTCATGGGTGCCGGTGGCATTGGCTTTGACGTGAGTGAGTACCTTACCCACGAAGGTGAATCCATTACGCTAAACAAAGACAAGTGGATGGACGAATGGGGTGTCGATATTAACAACACCACAGCGGGTGGTCTTAAACCCATGGAAATTGAGCCATCGCCACGCAAGGTTTACATGCTCCAGCGTAAAACCTCAGCTCTAGGTAAAGGCCTGAACAAAACCACAGGCTGGGTTCACCGCGCTGTCATGAAGATGAAAAACGTCGAAATGATCGCTGGCGTCAGCTACGACAAAATCGATGACGAAGGCCTACACATCACCATCAGTGACAAAGACGGCAACGAAATTGAAAAACGTGTGCTGAATGTAGACAACGTAGTGATCTGCGCCGGTCAGTTGAGCGTAAACAGCCTGTACAAATCGCTGCAAGGTAACCACGACCACAGCTTTGGTCTGCATTTGGTCGGCGGCGCGGAGTACGCGGGTGAGCTGGACGCTAAGCGTGCCATTAAGCTCGCCTCTGAACTGGCGGCCAGCCTGTAACACAAACAAGCAAATTTTTAGCGCCACCGACCCTCTTTCGGTGTCGCTGAAATGTACGAGATGGCTATATAATCTCGTGATGAGGCAGAGCGCCCGCTGCCTCAGCCCTCTTTAAACCGGCGCTGAACTTAAGTTAACCATGGGGTAATTGTGAGCTAGCCACTCACCTTTGCAATTACCACAGGCTCGTCAGGCGATGGCTAATTTTTGGGGAGCGCCGGTTTATCCCTTTCTCTTGCTGCACAGCGCTCTACTTGTCTTAAAAAATTCATATTTCTAGGCTTTGTCCTTAGACCTACAGCCTCTAGGCTGATGTTCGGTATTAAGCACAGAGCACAATAACAATATGAATACATCTCACACTTGGATCCTGCTACGCGGCTTAATTCGGGGCTGCTTTCACTGGCATGAATTCCCATCCAAACTGGCCGCCGCTCGACCACAAGACCAAGTCATCTGCATTGATTTACCGGGCAACGGCGCGCGCTTTAATGAGCGTACCCCATGGAGCATCGAAGCCATGGCCGATGACCTATGGCTAAAAATTCAAGTTGAGCATCAACGTATTCAGCAAGCGCAACCCGACCGCCAACATCAGGTGCATTTACTGAGCATTTCTATGGGGGCCATGATTGCCGCCGAGCTTGCTAAACGCCGCCCGAACGACTTTGCCAGCTTGCACATGATCAACACCAGCTTCGCCAACTTTAACCCACCATGGCAACGCATGCGTTTGAACGCTATGGGTAGTTTGTTGGTGAACTTGATGGGGACTCGTCGCCGTGAGCGGGCCATTTTGAATTGGACATCGAATCAAACTTCGATCCAGTCCTATATCGAACCTTGGGTCGCCGAAGCCCAGCGACACCCTTTAACCTTCCGCAATGCACTGGCCCAACTGCTCGCAGCGGCTCGTTATCAAGCTCCGAAAACAGCACCCTGTGCGCAAACACGTATTTATTACAGTGAGAACGACCGACTGGTCAGTGCAGAGTGTTCGCGAAGTATTGCAAAAGGCTGGGAAGTGATTAGCCACTGCCATCCCTCCGCAGGGCACGATCTGCCCTTGGACGAACCGGATTGGCTGATTGAGCAGATTCTCAGTGGTGTGACGTTATCAAGCGAAGATATCGACGTTAAAGAAGGTTAAACACCACCAGCTCGGCACGAGGCCGAGCTGGCAGGTCTTACATCAGATCGTCTAAAGAGTCCTGTGGCACGTCATTACCGTCTGGCGTGTTGTAGAACGAAACACGCTGTTTGGTTTGACTGATTTGATTGCGGTACTTAATCCAAGCTTTTTCAACACTGGACTCGGCAACCGCTTGCCCCTGACATACCGCTACGAAACGCTCTTGCTCTTCACCCATGGGTGGTTGCTGTCCTGTTTCCAACGCTTTCAACACGACACCGCAGTCATGCAAAATTTCGACTTCGGATCGGGTGAAAATGCCAGCGCGATCAAAACCATAAGGAAAATTCACATCATCGTAAAAACGAGATGGTGATTTAAAGACCAAATAATTATTCATTGACATCATCCTCTGAGCTTCCGGCCTAATCGGAGTATGCGATTGCCCTATTTCGTGGTAAAACGAAAACTTCTTACCGTCACCATAAAAATCGGTTAATTAATCTTGGACACAGAACTGCTCAAAACCTTCATCGAAGTGTGCCAGACCCGACACTTTGGCAAAGCGGCTGAAAACCTTTACGTCACCCAAGCAGCGGTGAGTTCGCGCATCCGCCAACTTGAAACACGGCTTGGCGTAGTTTTGTTTGAACGGCTTCGCAATAACCTAAAACTGACCGCAGCCGGGGAACGCCTATTACCCCATGCAGACTCGGTGTTAAACGCTTGGCAACGGGCATTTCAAGAAGTGGCCATCACTGACAACCAAACCATGGTGCTGGCGTTGGCCGGTAGCCCAAATATTTGGGACTTAATGCTGCAAAACAGTTTGTACGAACTTAAACAAAGCAAGCCAGAGTTAGCCATTCGCGCCGAGGTGCTCAGCCAAACCTTGGTGGCACGACAATTATTAGAGCGCACAACGGACCTTGCCGTTGTATTTGACGCCCCCAAAGTCGAAGAACTTAAAACCGAAAAGCTAAGCCCATTACCCTTAGAGCTGGTGGCCACCCATCCATTGGCCCTAGATGAACTAGCCAAAGTGGGCTACATCATGCTGGACTGGGGCACCCAGTTTAATTTGCAGCACGCCAAACATTGCAAACAACTGCCTGCCCCTGTGCTACACACCAACCTTGCACGGGTCGCGCTTGATTATATGTTACAGGCAGGTGGTGCGGCGTATTTGCCGACCGCATTGAGTCGCTCCTATGTGGAACAAGGCTTATTGTTTTCGGTCGCCGATGCCCCTGAAATGCACCGAGACGTATACGCCAGTTATCACAAAGACAATGAAAACCAAGCATTATTAGAAGAAGTCATCGGGATTTTTAAAGGAGCCGGCACGCAAGCTGCACCGAGCTTGCTGCCGGAATAACACCGCCCATTGCAGGCGATGACAACATAGAACTGCGCCCAATGACGGGCGCTGGTTGCTATTCGTTACTCAACCATTGGCTCTTCAGCCGGTTCACTGTATTCGTAGCTGTCTACTTCTGGTTCTTGATAGTTCATGTTTTGCAGACATTCATCGATGTACTCATTCATGTAGTCTTCTGCAATACCGTCCATCACAGCCCATT
>JBFHVZ010000015.1:0-29067 GCA_041589295.1 Pseudomonadales bacterium | reverse complement strand
ATATTAAGATAACGACGCTGACGCTCGTGATAAGCAGGTACTGTATTATAGGCAACATAACCCAAGGGTGCATTATAAGGCCCTCTGGTATGTCTGAAGCTACTTTTTCCTCAAATGATGTTGATAGATCGTTTATTATGGTCAGCAGCCCAGGGAGGAGAAGTACTAGGCAGGCTGAGCTTTGGGCTAATGTAATTGCGAATAATGATGATGTAGTGCCTTGCTTATTGTTTGTAAACATAGTGGAACTTCATTTTGTGTCTTACGCTGTTATTCTAACATCGCGTTTTGCGTTGTCGCTTTGTTGCAAAAACTAGATAAGTCAGGGTTGTAATTTCCAAATTTTTCACAAAATACATTTTTTAGTTCTTGGGTTTTTAGTGTAGTTGCTATGTTTTGTTGATGCCAAGGCTGGATTAACGATTGCTTCTTGTCCAATAGGTACAATGAACTTCCTGTGGCGGGGTCCAATTTAGTATAAAAAATCCCGTAGCTTGAGTTGGAAACCCCTACTTGTTTTGCAGCTAGCATTTCATCTAGGGCGCTATCTTTGACGACTAGTTCTCCATTGCTAGTCAGCGTGAATTTTCTTATGCCCTCAGAAATGACGGCATTTATCCCTGAGTTAGACTTGATGGAACCTTGAAATGTTATGCCTGATTCAAACTCAAAAACTCTGTTGTGTGGTGGAAAGGTTAGTAGTGAGTTTCCATCAAATGATTGCTTATTAGATTCAATTCCAAGTAATTCAAATATTGTTGGTGCAATGTCAATAAGTGATCGCTGCTCATAACTGGAACCGACTTCTACTTTTTTTGTTTTTAACGCTAATAAAACATTGTGAGTTTCAGGGTTTAATATATTACGTCCATGCCCATATTCGTGAATTATAACGTTTTTTCCTTCATGTGATTTTAACCCTGTATCTACATCACCCCAGCTTTCTCCATGGTCAGATAGGAAAAAAACAATAGAGTTATCTAATCGCCCCAATGAATGAAGCTTTTCAAATAACCTACTTAACTGTTGGTCAGCCGCTATAAGGTTAGAAGGGTAGGCTGGATTTATTTTATACGTGGGAGTGTTTTGATGACCTGAAAATCGATAAGGCCAGTGCGGTAAGCAATAGTGGATTGCCAAGAATAAGGGTTTTTTAGGGTTGAGGTTATCTAGCTCTTGATCTACTAGTGAGCTGAATGTGCTGGGTATGTAAGTTTTGAAGGCGGCTCTATTAGCGTGAACCTCTGGTATTAGATTCTTGGTTATTGATAGTGTTGAGATCAAATTAAATACTGGAATGTCGAAGTTGTTACTGAGCGCAAAATCTCCCAGTCCATGTTTAGGTCCAATGATTTTTTGAAAGCCGTGGGAGGTATTGATATTGCTAAATCTGCGCTCATCTGAGGCATAGATTGCTTCATAGCCTAATGATTGTAGGGCTTGCGGTAAATAGATGTTTTCACCGGACAATTTTGAAGTTGAGATGAGGTTGAAATTTGCCCCGCTATTAGATGGGTGGCGGCCAGTTAGAATACTGATCCAAGAGGGGTAGGTTCTTGCAAAAGGGGTGACAGTGTTTTTGAAAATATGGGATGACTCCAGTTGGCTCTGTAAGAACGGCATCTGGCTATTGATAAGTTCAGGCTTTAAGGAGTCTATTCCCACTAAAAATATATTGGGTTGGCTGAATTTGCTGGGGTTTTGAGGCTCTATGTCTACAGAACAACTTAAAACTACAACTAAGGATGAAAGTGTAATGATAGGTTTTTTTAGTAAAAGAAGTAGAAATAAAAAAATAGGAGCCATCATTATTAGGGCTATCGACAGAGTAGAGCTAAAAATGAGGTTTAATATCTGTATATTGAAAAGACTATCAGGAAAAAGCGTTTGGTTAAGATGAATGAATGCGCTCCATACTAGTAAAGAAGCGCCAAAGTTTGCGTATAGATGATATCGTGCTGTCTGTACCCTTTTTAATGTAAAGGCTACAAGCTTGCTGTTCAGGTATATTATTACGGCAATAGATAAAAGCGTAATAGCAAAGAACTTAGACGTGGAAAGAATCAAAGATGGGTGGGTCGTAAAATCACTAGGTAAACCATTTATCAGTTTTGAGTACTGATAATTAGGAATATAGGCAAGCGAAGGTAAAATTGCGATTAAATGTATCGCGATAAATCCCAGAATGTGTGCAAAATAAATTTTCATATCAACTATTAATTTTTTCTTTCTGAATCAAACCATCCGCATTGATAAATCAACGGCTTTTACGTCTTTAGTTAATGTACCGATGGATATGTAATCCACGCCGG
Organism: Pseudomonadales bacterium; assembly: GCA_041589295.1. Classification (GTDB taxonomy): domain Bacteria; phylum Pseudomonadota; class Gammaproteobacteria; order Pseudomonadales; family Oceanobacteraceae; genus Bermanella. Next base: position 26,755 of record JBFHVZ010000015.1, on the reverse strand, counting down.
TTTCTGCAACGGTAACGAGTGTTTCGTCGGTAATGCCGCCGCTGGCTTCTAGTTTTGCCGGATGTTTGAGCCCAGCTACTTTTTCGACAGCCTGTTTGAGTTGTTCGATTGAAAAATTATCCAGCATGATGATGTCGGCTTTAGCTGTGAGTGCTTGGTCTAGTTCATCAAAATTTTCCACTTCTACTTCCACAGGTTTTCCCGGTGCAATCTCGTGAGCTTGGGCGACCGCTTGAGGTATGCCGCCACAGGCGCTGATGTGGTTTTCTTTAATTAAAAATGCGTCGTACAAACCAATGCGGTGATTGTGACAGCCACCTTGAGTTACGGCGTATTTTAATGCGGTACGCAAACCCGGAAGTGTTTTTCGAGTGTCCAGTAGTTTAACTTGGGTGTGAGCGACTTTCTGTGAATAACTCGCGCATTTTGTCGCCACGGCCGATAACGTTTGCAAAAAGTTTAATGCGCTGCGCTCGCCGGTGAGTAAGCTGCGCGCAGAGCCCTTCAGTTCGAATAAGGTGTCGTTTGGATTCACTTGGTCACCGTCTTTTACGTGCCAGATCACGTCGACGCTTGGGTCTAATTGATGGAAGGTTTCGTTGACCCATTCGCAGCCAGCGATGGTGGCAAGGTCGCGACAAATCACACGGGCGTGAGCTTGGCGGTCGGCGGGGATCAGTCGGGCAGTGATGTCGCCATTGATGAGGTCTGTACCAATGTCTTCTTTTAAGGCAGAAGCCACTTGTGTTTGGATGTCGTTACGGATGTCATCAATGGTTAGGTTCATACTGCTTTCACACGTGATTCGCGACGAGGCTTCGCTCCTACAATATGTATTTCTGTAGGAGGTACGCCTCGAACGGACTGATTATTCGGTCACAGACTCTTTGCTGGTTGTTTCTTGAGCAAAGTAGGCCTTGGTTAATTTAAACACCACTGGGCTGAGTAATAACAACGCGATCAAGTTCGGCAATGCCATCAATGCGTTCAGGGTATCGGCCAACAACCAAATAAAATCTAATTCGGCCAGTGCCCCTAGTGGAATTGCAAGCACCCATAGCCAGCGGAAAATGCGCACGGATTTTATACCGAATAGGTATTCAGTGCACTTCTCTCCGTACACACTCCACCCCAAAATGGTGGTAAATGCGAACATAGCTAAGCCAAGACTAACAATGTGACCCCCTACACTGGGCAGTGCGCTGCTAAAGGCCAAAGAGCTCAGAGGTGCGCCGCTTTCGCCGGACTGCCATGCATCAGTAAGCACGATGACCAGGCCCGTCAGGGTACAAATAATTAAGGTGTCAATGAAGGTGCCAAGCATGGCAATCATGCCTTGGCTAACAGGGTGTTTAGTTTTTGCACAGGCGTGGGCAATAGGTGCACTACCAAGGCCTGCTTCGTTTGAAAAGACGCCACGGGCGACGCCATAGCGTATGGCGGCCCAGACTGTGGCACCGGCAAACCCGCCGGTGGCCGATACAGGATTGAAGGCAGCCTCCACGATCAGCGCGATGGCAGCTGGGACTTGGCTGATGTTCATCAGAACAATAATAAAAGCAGCTGAAATATAGAACAGCGCCATGAAAGGAACGACTTTTCCTGCCACTTGGGCGATGCGCTGGATGCCACCTAAAATAACGGCAGCAGTGATGATGGCTAGTGTCAGGCCGGTGACCCAAGCTGGAATATCGTAGTGGCTCAATAGCTCATCGGCCACTGAATTGGCCTGTACTGTGTTACCGATGCCGAAGGCGGCACACATGCCAAACACAGCGAAAGCCGTGGCCAGAAAGCCTAACGAAGCAGGCAGGCCATTTTTGATGTAATACATAGGGCCGCCAACATGATTACCCGCTTCGTCGGTTTCACGAAACTGGACCGCTAATACCGCTTCGGCGTACTTGGTTGCCATGCCCACCAAAGCAATACACCACATCCAAAAGAGAGCACCCGGTCCACCTAGAGCGATTGCAGTGCCGACCCCAGCGATGTTACCGGTGCCCACTGTGGCCGACAGTGATGTCATCAGGGCGTTGAAGCCACTGATATCGCCTTCGCCTTTGCTGTTGCGGCCTTTCCACAGGGTGCGAAACGCCATGGGAATTTTCAAAAGGGTCATGCCCTTTAAGCCCACCGTTAAAATCAAACCGGTTAGGCCAATCAGAGCCAGCATGGCTGGTCCCCATACAATACCGTTGATGCTGCTGACCAGCGCGCTAATGGATTCCATTCAAGTTCCCCTGTTGCTATGCCGACAAGTATTAGGGTGGGCCGGACAAGGTGTGTTGTTATTGTCGGTAGCCATCATACCCGCGTCACTTCATGACACAAGAGGCCTATGTCGCACTGCGGCAATTTGCACACAGGCGTAAGCCACAGCATTGCGCCTAGCAACGAAATAAGGAATGCTCTACCCCCATGGAAATTCAAAACCACACGCTTAAACAGGCCACTTGGTGCCCATCGCCAAACTTTAATGACAGACCGGACGAGTCGGATATTAGTTTGTTGGTTGTGCATAACATCAGCTTACCGCCCGGTGAATTCGGTGGCCCATATATACAAGACCTGTTTTGCAACACGCTGGATTGCAAAGCAGACCCTAGCTTTGATTCGTTAGAAGGCCTAAAAGTATCGGCGCATTTACTGATTCGACGAGATGGCGAGATACTGCAATTTGTTCCATTTAATAAACGAGCATGGCATGCCGGAGTGAGTGAATTTCAGGGGCGGGAAAACTGCAATGATTTCTCCATTGGCATTGAGCTAGAAGGCACAGATCACACTCCTTATGAGCCCGTTCAATATCGGGTGTTGGCTGATGTTACCCAAGCGCTATTAGCGCATTATCAAAATATGAACGTTGAACGTATCGCAGGACATTGCGATATTGCCCCCGGACGCAAAACTGATCCTGGCGCAGCATTCGACTGGTCTGCTTTTAAAAATCAAATTGGTAAGGTCTCTGGGCTATGAAATTCATCGTACTTCTCATCAGTCTTTTGCTGCAGCGTGAAACGCGAAAAAAAGACTATCAACGTAATCGCGAATGGTTTGTCACCTTAACCAAGGTGTTTAACCCAGCGGGTAAATCTGCCCGAGTACAGGTGGGTGTGTATTTATTAAGTGTGGTGTTACCAGCGGTCATACTCAGCATTGTCTTACTGAATATGAAAGGTTTTTTGTGGGGCTTGGTGGCAGTCATTTTACAAATTGCATTATTTTTATATGTGCTGGGGCGAGATGATGTTACGACGCGTTTTCGTGAGTATCAGGCTTGTTGGCGCGCAGCGGATTATCAGGGCGCATACCATTGCGCACAGCGCGATATGGGTATCGAGCGTGACTTACATGGTGGAACGGACGTTGAAAACAATGCCGATCAAAATAGCGAAAACGCAGCCGGCAGCGATAATGAAGCAAACAGTGTAAAAAACAGCGAAACAGTGCAAGATGAAGCGCTATTAAAAGCTTGTGTTGAGGACCCTAAAACCCTGCACGACAAAGTCAGCGAAACGGTTGTATTAGCTTGGTTTAGTCGCTTTTTTGTTTTGGTGTTTTGGTTTGTGATTGGCGGTGTACCACTGGCATTGGCAGCGCTGTTAACCTACTGGTATGCGCAGGAATACAAGTTTGCTTGGGCGCAATCTCTTGTGGGTGCTATGGAATGGATACCATCACGCTTGCTTGGGTTGACGTTTTCGTTAGCGGGCGATTTTACTGCTAAATTCCCCATGGCATTAAAGTTTGTCATGGACTTCGCGACGCCGGCACAAACAGTTGTAGTGAAGACAGCTCGTGCTGGTGCGCCAGAACAATTCGATGCCGAAGGCGCTAATGACCAGTTAGAAGAGCTAAATCAAATGCTGTATCGCAGTGCCGTCATTTGGTTAGTGATTATTGGCGCGTTCACCTTGTTTGGCTCGCTTTCGTAGCTTTTCTTAAAAAGCATTTTTTGTTTACAACCAAGCGGCGCCTCGTACGCCGCTTGAATCTCCATGTTGGTTCTTCACTAACAAGGTATCGACCCGATCGCTAAACACGTATTTGCCCCACACTTTAGGCACGTCCTCGTACAAGCTTGCCACATTAGAAAGACCGCCTCCCAACACAATGCATTCGGGATCAAAAATATTAATCACACTGGCTAACCCTCGCGCTAAACGATCAACGTATTGAGTGTAAATATCTTGGTACATAGCTGTGTTGGAAAAAATATCGTGACTGCTTAAGGGTTCGATGGACGGCATGGCTAAAGGAGTGGTGATCTGCATCATGGCTGTGTTTTGCAACACCGCTTGAGCCGCCATGCCGGGGCCAGATAAATAGGTTTCAAGACAGCCCTGTTTGCCGCAATAGCAATCTTGTTTAGGTTCGTCACTGGCCAGTGGCCAAGGTAATGGGTTATGGCCCCATTCGCCGCTAATGGCATTTGGACCGCAAATCAGCTGTTGGTTAAATACCAAGCCACCGCCCACACCTGTGCCTAAAATCACGCCGAAGACACTTTTCGCCTGTTTTGCAGCTCCGTCCATGGCTTCGGACAGCGCAAAGCAATTGGCGTCGTTTTCCAATTTGACGGTGCGTGCCAGCTTTTCAGATAAATCTCGATCCAGTGCTTCGCCAATCAGTACCGTTGTGTTTGCGTTTTTTATACGTCCGGTTTTCTTTGAAACCGCCCCCGGAATGCCAATGCCAACAGAGCAGTTTTGCACGCCAAGGTGTCCCTCGGCTTGGCTGACCAAATCACATAAGGTTTCAACAATGGCAGCGTAACTGTGTTTGGGGGTGGCAACGCGTTGCCTAAAGCATTCGTTGTTGGCGGCGTCTAACGCGATGATCTCAGTCTTGGTGCCGCCTAGATCGATTCCTAGGCGGTATGCAGAAAAGGAGTGGTTTGGTTTATTTGGCTGTTCGGTCATAACTGGTAAACATCAGCTTGGCTTCGTTGGAAACGTCGCTGATTTTAAAACCAGTACCGTACATGGTGCTATTGATTTTATCTGACCAAACACTTGTAGCCGTGAAAGTACCGCTGCGCTTAATGTGCTGTCGCGGTTCAATGTCTACCATTTTAAAAACAAACTCTTGATCCACAGGCAAAGGGTTTGGGCTGGAGATCATGACACCGTTGCGTGAGTAATCCACCATGAGACCAATGTATTCATTGGAGGATTGGTCAAATACGCTGACGGTGCAGCTCAATGTTTTTCGGGCAAATTGTCGCTGCTCGCGCATAGAGGCTTCCTCTCTCAACAATTTCGCGGCGACGTTCCTGTGCGTCGCTAACCCAGCAGGCGCTGGGAATTTGCTGTCATAAAACATAAGATTAGCCGTCTTTTTCGCATGTATCATGGTGAATGTTTGTTTTTGTTGTCTGCATTGACTTAGGCCACCCTTCGCCAACGCTAATGGGCGCCGGGTAAACAGAGTTGATGCAGTCTACGCCGAGCACAAACACCTTTGGGTAATATTATGTTTCATCTTGTATTGGGTGGTGCGCGTTCCGGTAAGAGTCGGTATGCCGAGTCCCTTGCGCAGCAGCTAAATCAACCAGTTGTTTACGTGGCGACCGCGCAAATTCGGGACGGTGAAATGCAAGACAGGGTGGATCGTCATCAGGCTGATCGCCCTGATCATTGGACCACGGTCGAAGTGACCACCAACCTGCCGCAAGCCATTCGAGAGCACCGTCAGTCAGGTCAATGTGTGCTGGTGGATTGCTTAACACTGTGGATGATGAGCCTGCTTGAAGCCGACAGCATTACCCAAGGAGTGGATGATCTGCTGGATGCCATCACAGGCACGGACGGGCCTTTGCTGTTGGTCTCTAACGAAATCACCCTTGGCGTGGTGCCCATGGGCGAGCTTAGTCGTCGCTATGTGGACGAACTTGGACGCCTACACCAGCGTATCGCGGCGGTCGCCAGCAACGTGACCTTGATGGTGGCCGGTATTCCCATGGCGGTTAAGCAACCTAATCCATAAGCCACACTTAATTTTTCAATTGTTTTTTAAATAGAAGTCATTGCCTATGTCTTGGTGGAAGCAACCCACGCAAAGTTTGAACCGCTCATCACAGCAAAACGCCACGGCGCGTCAGCAAGTCTTAACTAAACCACCGGGTTCATTGGGTCAGTTGGAAGACTTAGCCATCAAGCTGGCGGCTATGCAAGCAAGCGACGCCCCCCGTTGCGATCAAATCCATATCAGTATTTTCGCCGCCGACCATGGCATTGCCGCTAAAGGTGTGTCGGCGTTTCCTCAAGCTGTCACCACAGAAATGGTGAAGAACTTCGCAGCCGGTGGTGCAGCCATTTCGGTTTTAGCACGGGAGCTGAATGCCCACTTTGAAGTGGTAAACCTCGGGACTCTGTTTGAAGTGGCACCCCACGCACAAATTGTCGATGCGCGCATTGCGGCAGGTACGGCAGATTTTTCTGAGCAACCGGCCATGACTGAAGAACAACTAGAGCAAGCCCTAGAGCAAGGTCGACAAGCGGCGCAGCGTGCAAAAGCAGAGCAATGCCAATTGTTTATTGGCGGTGAAATGGGCATAGGTAACACCACCAGTGCTTCCGCCCTAGTTGCACAGCAGTTAAATGTGCCAGCCATTGATGTGGTCGGCCCAGGCACAGGCCTGACGGCGGACAAGCTGCCAGCGAAAGCCCAGTGGATTGAACAGGCGCGAAACTTACATCAACCGGCCAACGCCTATGAAACTCTGAGATGCTTAGGCGGATTCGAAATTGCTGGATTAACCGGTGCCTATATCGCTTGTGCGCAGCAAGGCATTACCGTCTTGGTGGATGGCTTTATCAGTACAGCCGCCGCGTTAATGGCAGCAGCGTTGAACCCTGAAAGCCGTGACTGGATGTTGTTCAGTCATCAAAGCGCGGAACCAGCGCATCGAAAAGTATTACACGCGTTAGATGCTCAGCCGTTGTTGTCGTTAGGGATGCGTTTAGGCGAGGGCAGTGGTGCAGCAGTGGCTGCCACTTTATTGCGCAGCGCCTGTGCATTGCACAACGGCATGGCCACATTCGAGCAAGCTGGCGTATCTGAAAGCTAACGAAGTTAACCTATAAAAAGTAAGAGAAAACGTTCAATGAAAACACTGGATTTGCTGCGTCACGGTCAGCCCGAAGGCGGTAACGTACTGCGCGGACGTACAGATCATGCCTTAACGGACGAAGGCTGGCAGCAAATGCAGGCATCTTGTGAGGGTAAAACGTGGGACTTAATCGTTACCTCGCCCATGGTGCGCTGTCAGCGTTTTGCTGAATCATTGGCGGATAAATTGCAGATAGACTGTGCAGTCGCCAACGATTTGCGCGAGTTTGATTTTGGTATTTGGGAAAACCAACCCATGGACAAAATCTTTAAAGACGATTTTGATCGCTTTAAAGGCATGTGGGACGACCCCTTCAACTTTGTCGCGCCCGAAGGCGAAGCACTGGCTCATTTTGAGGCGCGCGTTTTGAAGGCGTGGTTCGGTTGCTTAGCCCGACAAGAAAAGCGTTTACTACTGGTTTGTCATGGCGGTGTGATTCGCATTTTGTTAAAGGAAGTACTGGGTATTCCTTTTCAAAACATCAATCGGTTGGATGTCCCCTATGGCTCAATCAGTCGAGTCAGCGCGACGCCCAAAGAACCATATCACTACCAATTGATAAGCCATGGTGGTTAGATTTTTCCCTTGGCTTGAAGCGAATTAACCCACTGTCCAATTGGTCAACGCTGAGATATACAAGGTAAATATGCCTGCTATACTTTTTTAATAACTCTACGTCACAAGGAAGGCTTCTGTGGATTCTTTCGAACCGGATAATGATCCTATAGAAACGCAGGAGTGGCTTGAGTCCATCGACTCTGTCATTCGTCACGAAGGCATTGAGCGCGCACGCTACTTACTCGAGCGTCTTTCTGAGCGCGCGACTCGCAATGGCAAACCCTTGCCTTATGCGTTGCGCACCCCTTATCGCAATACCATTCCCCCTAACGAAGAAGTCAAAATGCCGGGCGATCTATTTTTAGAGCGTCGCATTCGTTCGTTAGTGCGCTGGAATGCCTTAGCCATGGTGGCGCGCGCAAATAAAAGTGGTGATGATCTTGGTGGACACATTTCTAGTTTTGCTTCCAGCGCCACCTTGTACGACGTTGGCTTTAATTATTTCTTCCGTGCGCCCAACGCGAGCAGCGAAAAATGCCCGCTGGGGGATTTGATTTATTTTCAAGGACACATAGCTCCGGGCATTTACGCACGCAGTTTTTTAGAAGGGCGCTTCGACAGCGAAAAGTTAGAAAACTTTCGTCGCGAAGTGGACGGCCAAGGCCTGTCGTCTTATCCGCACCCACGATTGATGCCCGACTACTGGCAGTTCCCAACCGTTTCCATGGGCTTAGGTCCACTGCAAGCCATCTATCAAGCGCACTTTATGCGTTACATCTCGGCCCGCGGACTCGTGCCGCGCTTAGACCGTAAAGTGTGGGCATTCTTGGGGGATGGCGAATGTGACGAGCCTGAAACCTTGGGTGCGATTAACTTGGCGGGCCGTGAGAAACTCGAAAACCTGATCTTTGTGGTCAACTGCAACTTGCAACGCTTGGACGGCCCAGTGCGTGGTAACGGCAAAATCATTCAAGAATTGGAAAGCAGTTTCCGCGGTGCCGGATGGAACGTCATTAAAGTGGTTTGGGGTCGTCATTGGGACCCTCTACTGGCCGAAGACAAAGACGGTTTGCTGCAAAAACGCATGGACGAAGTAGTCGACGGTGAATTCCAAAACTACAAAGCCAAAGGCGGTGCTTATACCCGCCAACATTTCTTCGGCAAATACCCTGAACTGCTGAAACGCGTTGAAGGCATGAAGGACGAAGAAATCTTTAATTTAAACCGCGGCGGCCATGACCCCTATAAAGTGTACGCAGCCTATCGTCAGGCGGCGGGTCACAAAGGTCAGCCCACGGTGATCTTGGCCCATACCATTAAAGGCTACGGTATGGGAGAAGCCGCCGAAGGTAAAAACGAAGCTCACTCGGTGAAAAAACTCGACATCGAAAGTTTAAAAGGCTTCCGTGATCGTTTTGATATTCCGCTAAGCGACAAAGAGCTGGAAGACATTCCCTATTACCGCCCTCCCGAAGACAGCCCAGAAATGGTGTACATGCGTCAGCGCCGTGAGAAACTCGGCGGCTATTTGCCCGTGCGCACCGAAAATAAAGAACCGTTAACCGTACCAAAATTGGATGCCTTTAAAGCACAACTAGAAGGCAGCGGTGATCGCGCTATTTCTACAACGATGGCGTTCGTGCGCGTGCTTACCGCGCTCACAAAAGACAAGGGGTTGGGCGATCGCGTCGTGCCCATTGTGCCGGACGAAGCGCGTACATTTGGTATGGAAGGCCTGTTCCGTCAAATTGGTATTTATTCCAGCGAAGGCCAACTGTATGAGCCCGTGGATTTCGGCCAAATGATGTATTACAAGGAAGACAAACAAGGCCGCATCATGGAAGAAGGCATCAACGAAGCCGGTGCGTTTTGCGCATGGCTGTCTGCCGCGACGGCCTACAGCAATTACGATAAAGCCATGGTGCCGTTTTATATTTTCTATTCCATGTTTGGTTTCCAACGCATTGGTGACTTGGCTTGGGCGGCGGGTGATTGTCAGGTTCAAGGTTTCTTGATTGGCGCAACGGCCGGTCGCACCACTCTGAATGGCGAAGGTCTACAACACCAAGATGGTCATTCGCATATTTTGGCTAACACCATTCCAAATTGTGTGACCTACGACCCGACGTTTGCCTATGAGCTGGCGGTTATTATTCAGAACGGCTTGCAACGTATGTATCACGATCATGAACGTGTGTTTTATTACATCACGGTTATGAATGAAAACTACGAGCAACCGGCCATGCCCAAAGGTGCCGAAGAGGGCATCATCAAAGGCATGTATTTATTCTCGCAAGGGAAGAAAGCCAAACACAAAGTACAGCTGATGGGCAGCGGTACGATTTTACGCGAAGTCATTGCCGCGCAAGCGCTATTAGCCGAAGACTTTGACGTAAGCGCCGATGTGTGGAGCGCCACCAGCATGAACGAACTGACGCGCGAAGCGCGCAGTGTGTCACGCAGTAATCGTCTAAATCCAAGCAAAAAAGAAGTGCAGCCGTACGTTACGCAATGCTTGCAAAAAACCGAAGGCCCCATTATTTCGGCGACGGATTACATCAAACAATACAGCGAACAACTGCGTGCTTATATTCCCGAAGGACGTACGTTTGAAACTTTGGGCACAGACGGTTTTGGTCGCAGTGACTCGCGTGAAAAACTGCGTACTTTCTTCGAAGTAGATCGCTACTTTATTGTGTTGTCTGCGCTAACGGCGCTGAAAAAAGACGGCAAGGTTGACGCTAAGGTTGTGCAGTCGGCCATGAAAAAATACGGCATTTCTGCGGATAAACTCGACCCGCTTTATAACTGACGCACCACAATTGGTTTGAAGGCATATTCGCGCGGTGAATTTTTTTCGTCGCGCTAAGCAAGGATTAGGATTAAGGCGCAACCATGGCTGAACAAGAAATCAAAGTGCCCGATCTAGGCGGCATCGACGAAGTCGAAGTCATTGAAGTTTGTGTGTCGGTTGGCGATAACATTGACGCCGAAGGCACGCTCATTGTTTTAGAGTCTGATAAAGCCACCATGGAAGTGCCCAGCCCTGCCGGTGGTGTGATAAAAAGCATCGCCGTAAAAGTGGGTGATAAAGTCAGCGAAGGATCATTGCTAGGTACCCTGACGACACAAGCGGCTGAAAATACCGACAGCACAAAGAAAAAAGCACCATCGCAAGAGCCATCTAAAGAAACGCCCCAAGAAGCATCCAAAAAAACACCTGCGGAACAGCCGGCTCAGTCATCCAGTTCGTCCGCCTCATCGGCAACTAGCGAACAAGCTGTCACAGTACCCGACCTAGGTGGCATCGATGAAGTAGAAGTCATTGAACTGAATGCCAGCATTGGTGATGAATTGGCGTTGGATGATCCTATTTTGACCGTGGAAAGCGATAAAGCTTCCATGGAAATTCCCGCACCAGCGGCGGGTACCTTGCTTAGTTACAAGGTCGCCGTCGGCGACAAAGTAAAAATGGGCGATGTGGTTGCGCAGCTAAAAGTGACAAGTGCTGCGAGCGCATCGGCGAGTGCGGGTGCAAGCGCGGGTGCAAGCGCGACTGCAAGTGCGGCTGCAAGCACGACGAGCTCTTCATCGGCTTCTGCTTCTAGCTCTTCAACCCACGCTTCAAGATCCGCTCAAGCGACTGCTTCGCCAAATCCAAGTGTGCCTTTAAAACAGGGCGACGTGCATGCTGGTCCTGCGGTGCGCAAGTTAGCACGTGAACTGGGTGCTGATTTAAACCAAGTGACAGGCACAGGCCCGAAAGGGCGCGTATTAAAAGAAGATTTACAAGGCTTTATTAAAACCCGTTTGAGTGCGCCTGCTGCTGGTGCTATCTCAGTGCAAGGCAGTCAAGAAGACTTCAGTCGCTTTGGTGCTATTGAGTCCATCGCGCTGAATAAAATCAAACAGGCCACGGCCAAAAACATGGCTATGAGCTGGAGCACCATTCCGCAGGTGACTCAATTTGATGAAGCGGATATCACAGATTTAGAGCATTACCGCAAAACCAAAGCTGCGGCCATGGCGCCAAGCGATGTGAGGGTTACGCCGCTGGCGTTTGTGGTTAAAGCCGTGGTCAGCGCGTTAAAAGCCTTCCCGAACTTTAATGCCTCGTTGGGGCCAACCGGCACCGAGCTCATTCGTAAACATTACATCAACATCGGCATTGCTGTGGACACGCCAGAAGGTTTGCTGGTGCCCAACATCAAGCAAACCGACAGCAAAGGCGTGGTGGATATTGCCCGCGAAAGCGCGGCGCTTGCACAAAAAGCACGGGATAAAAAGCTCCCGATGGACGCCATGGCGGGCACAAGCTTCACCATTTCAAGTCTAGGTGGTATCGGCGGTACTGCATTTACGCCTATTGTAAATGCACCTCAGGTTGCGATCTTGGGCGTGTCGAAAGCGCAAATGAAACCCGTCTGGAACGGCGAAGCCTTTGAGCCACGCCTTATGCTGCCGATCAGCTTGAGCTACGACCACAGGGTCATCGACGGCGCAGAAGGAGCCAAGTTTGCCCGTCATCTATGTGAGTTGCTGTCGGACGTACGTCATCTTCTCCTCTAATTAGCTGCTAATGCAGTTGGCTGTTTTGGTCTCATTGGCGAGCGCAGAAATCCGTCTACACTGAAAGTAGTAAGCAGTATGAGGTAGCGCCAGTGCAGGGGTTATTAGCACCAGCCATCAAGATGATGAACAAGCTTTCTTACGCACAGAAGTTTGGCGTAATAAGCTTGACCTTTTTTATACCTTTTCTATGGCTGAGCTATGCCACCATCAATCAATCCTATCAACTGGTAAAAGCCACCAAGACAGAAAAAAACTCCATTGAAGTGGTGGTTGAACTCTATGAGCTTGCTCAGCTTGTATCGAATTACCGTGACCTATTATCCGTCGAAATCATGCTACCTCGTCCTCAGCTATCCGACGCGGTTGGCCAAGCCGAAATAGCTTATAAAGAAAAGCTAGCCGATATTCGTAAGCGTCACGCTAACAGTCCACTGGGTGCCTTGCTTGGTAACCGCTTAGATAATTGGGGTAAAACACTGGACCGAGCTCTTGGAGCCAGTGTTAACCGCCAAAGCTATATACAAGATCAGTTTCACTTCTACGAACCCGTACTCGATGAAATACGCTTTGTGGCAAAACAATATGCGCAGGATGCGGGGCTCTACCAAGACCAAGATAAGCGCGTGCAGAAAATGGTGCAGATGATGATGGTGGACTACCCAAGGTACTTAAAGTCCGTTGCTCAAGCGCGCACCATTGGTGTTTTTTCGGCAATCGAAAAATACTTAAAAACCGAAACCTTTAATGTCTTGAACGACACCTACGACAAGTTGAACGATGCGTTTGTTAAAATGTCGCAAACCAATAAAGCCTTCTTGAAAGACTTTGAACAATACAATGACACATTGGGTAAGCAGTTTGTTGAGGCCGAGCAAGCGCTGGAGCAAGTCCGCTTCAAGTTAGATGAAGAGTTGATTGCAGCCATGGATGTGGAAGTTACGTGGCAGGAATTAAATGACTATATCGTACCTCGTGAAAATCAAATCCTAAAAGTAAATCAACTTATTGTGCCGCAAATTGAAATCATTCTGGATGCGCGTTTAGATACGCTGAATCAAAAAGTAATGCTTCTATCGGCACTAATTGTGTTCGTTATGCTCACCATAATCTATCTATACGCCGCCTTTTTCTGGTCGGTACGTGCGACATTAAATAGCTTTTTATATACCGCGCAAAAAATAGCAAAAGGTGATATGCGGGTGCGTGTTACCGTCGACAGCCGTGACGAAATGGGGCAGTTGACCACCGAATTTAACGAAATGGTGGATCAAATACACGCCCTGATTAAAGCGGTGCATCAAACTTCGCAAGAGGTGGAAGTCTCCATTCATAAGGTGGAAGAAAACGCCAAGAAAAGTAATACCGCCGCCAATGAACAGCTTTCTCAAACCGAGCAAGTTGCGTCTGCCGTAACCGAGATGGCAGCTACCGCAGACGAAGTGAATCGACAATCGAAAGAAGCCACCGAAATGGCGGTGGATGCTAATAATCAAGCGGGTGAGGCCAACAAGGTTGTCGATAATACACTTGGCCAAATCACTAAATTGGCGGATGAAATAATTCGATCCACCGATGTTATTAACAAGTTGTCTGAAAATTCCGAAAGCATCGGCAACATGCTTGCCGTTATAAAAGGCATTGCAGAACAAACAAACCTACTAGCTTTAAATGCCGCTATTGAAGCAGCTCGCGCTGGCGAACAAGGACGAGGTTTCGCCGTGGTTGCAGACGAAGTCAGAACGTTAGCGAGCCGCACGCAAACCTCAGCACAAGAAATAGAAGAAGTCATGACAACCATACATACCGGCATTAGTAACGCGGTAGAAGTCATGGGCAACAGTCATATGATGGCTCAAGAAACCGTGAGTACATCTGGTTTAGTACGTGAAGCGCTAGAGGAAATCGTACATAAAGTAGAAAGCATTTTTGCAAGTAACTCACAAATTGCGAACTCGGCAAATGAGCAAACTCAAGTGGCCAGAGCCATCGACCAAAACGTAGTTAAGATTAATGACCTAGGCAGAGAAACGGTTGACGATGCAGAACACACCGTTAAGGCCATTCGGGAAGTAACCGAGCTTACGGAATCGCTTCAACGTAAGCTCGATCGGTTTCAGGTTTAGTTGTTAGATTGGCTTAAACGCTATCTGAACTGGTGGGTAAGTTGTTTGTAAGAATGTAGTTTCTGCGGTCCCAGTTGGGTCGTATTTATAGACACCATGTCCGTCGCTAGAGTTTTTCACACCAATCCATAGGTTACCATCAAGATCCGACTCAATATCTGTTAGGTTTATATCCGCGTAATCGTCAACCTTTGTCCAAACTGAAGGAATGCTTGGGTTAAATGAAAACAAGGTTGCGGTTCCCCAACTAGGGCTGCCAACAAAATAGCCCAATGAATCCGAAACAATTGCTACGTCGATAATATGGCCCGTTGAAGCGTCACCTTGAACTAGGGTTGTTACTTCGAAGCTATCAGCATCAATCTTTTCTAAATGCCCATATTCTGTAGCGTAATTGCCTCGGCTCGCGGCAAAAAGAAACCCTTTGTGTGCATCAAGCGCAGTGATGTTTATACCAGTGAGTTGAATGGACTTCTCGTCACTTGTGTTGTTGGGGGTGGTATCAATTTCAGTATTTGTTGTGATGTCGATGACAGCGATATCGGATGGTTCGTCATAGACGTAGCTGGTGCCATTATAAAGGTGCTGGATTCCTATAAACAGTTTGTTACCAATCACTTGGGCGACACTCATGTTTGTCGCTTGTTCTTCGTCGGGTGCGCCGGCGTACACGTAGCTTCCAAGATCAATGGTACCAACCTTAAACTCGTCAGCGCTTTTAGCTTCTGGATTGATGATCCAGGCCTCTGACTTTGCATAACGTAAAACGTAGGCTTTATCTGTTGAGGTTTGTACTACAGCGTAAGGGTTTGAATTGCCAGACTGCGGGTCGTTGGTAGAATAACCCAGTGTCGATAAACTGGGATTTTCGTAATTGTGTTTGGAGATGGTTGAAATACCGTCGCGACCAATATGATAAAAACCATCATCTGCAGTCGAAACGCGAAAATCCGATTCTCTAGCTTGTACTAAGAATCTATCTGTCAAGCTAGCGTCTCTGCTGCATCCAATCGCAACGGCCGATGCATATTGACCATCTTCCCATTGAGCGGTTTGAACCACTAAGTTGGGGTTGTTCGAGTCACATTCACCCACTTTGTTATTGGACGAGGAATCATCACCCTCTAGACATCCTGTTAAAGAAAAGCAGATGGTGGGGGCGAGTATTAGTAATGGTTTCATTGATAAAGTCCTTTAATAGGAAAAATATAGAGATAAAGAATAGGTTCTGCCCGGCGCCGGACGGTTGTAAGAGTCCTGGACCTGATCATTTAGCATGTTGTCTATGTTGAAATAGACCTGATAGTGATCAGATTGAAATGAGGTTTTAAGGCTTAGTAATTCGCTTTTTTCTAACTGAACTAAATTTGCTGGATCTGCGTACATTTGGTCATCAGACCGATACTGGATTTCTAAACTAAATTTTCTTGATGCTAAGTACGATACTGATGAGGTAAGGGTTTTATGATAAATTGCAGGCACTTTCTTATTGTTTGAACTGGCATTACTTGAATCTATAAGGCTATCCATTAGTTGGATGCTGGCTGTTATGCGAATACGATCCATACGATATGACAATGTATCCTGTAACCCAATAATTTGCGCAGACGAGATATTGCTGTATCTGGACACACCATTCGAAATGTCGTTGGAAATTAAGTTGCTGACATTTCTATTGTAAAGCGACAGAGAGTTAGAAATGGAACTAGACTTAAAAATCAAACTTAAATTAGTGTTGTAAGACTCTTCTTCTTCCAATTCATCGTTGCTAATTTGAAATCCTCGATCTCCGTATAGTTCGAATAAGGATGGGCTTCGAACCCCTTTGTTTATCGAAATGCTTGAGCTGAGACTTTCGGTAAGGGATGAGCGCCATTCAACCCCCCAAGAGTTAAAAGTATCTTCGCTTGATATGTCCTCTAAATCTCCGTACTTGGCTATTTGTTCTCTTTCGATTCTTGTGACTTGAGCGCTAATGTGCAGGCTGTTTAGAAACGACTTGGTATAACCAGAAAGAGCTACGCCGACCCCTGTTTCCGCCTGGTTGGCCTTAATGTCACAGTTCCCAATTTCTTCACTTAAGCATTGGTTTTCCCGGCTTATCAAATTATTTTTCTCATCGAAATCCTGATGGGTTCTAGACAGGAATATGCTGCCTTCTAATCTATCTATTTGAAAACTGGTCGTGTTTTTTATTGAGACTGTAGTATTTCGATAGGTGTCTTTGTTTTTTCCTGAGCCAACGAAACCCTCACTATCATCAAACAGTTCATTTGTCATAGATGTAAGTAGGTCCGTGTTGTTCTTTAAGTTGGAGGAAATCTGATATAGGTAAAACGATTGGAATTCTTTCTCTGTTGTTTTAAATGATGCAGAGTTTTGATCTGGGTTTTGATTGTAGTTAGGGATTTCTTTTATGGTATCGATAATGTTTGCTTTCAGACCGATCTTGCTATTTTTCGTTAGCTTGATGGTGGTTTTTCCCAGAAGGCTATGCGACTTGTACTTATTGTTATGCAATGACTCAACGTTGTTAAAGTTATTAGGTTCGTCGTAGGGCGTATATACTGGGTATTTGTAATCTGCCTCTGACGACAAATAGTCATAGCTAATCATGCTTGGAAAGGATGTTGGAATGCTTTGAATAATCCCTGCGGAAATTGTGTTGTAAGTGGCGTAGCCAGTGTAAAAGGTTTGTTTAAAATCGGACTCGGAAAGGGTTTCGATGACTACCGTGCCACCAACAGATGCTAGACTACCGTCTTCGGAAGGCGCACCTTGGTATATCGTAATGGATTGAATTTGACTAAGTGGTATCTTATTGGGGTCAAACCCTCCAAACTTAGATTCGTTGATCCTATGGCCGTCTACAATGAAATCAATTTGGTTATGAGAAGAGCCGCGAATAGATAGTTGTAATCGGTCTCCAATACCGCCCTTTCTAACCTGTATCCCAATCGCGTTTTGGAGTAGATCTGTAACAGAAGTGTATTGGCCGATAAACTGATCACGCGAAAAGAATTGTACCTGATGACCAATTTCTTTCGTTTGTTCGCCAGTAATGACTTGTGGCTCAAGGTGAGCCATATCTTCTGCATAGCTCAAACTAAAGCAAATACAAACTAAGACAGCTAATAAAAAACGCATGACTCACCATTAGATGAGAGCGCAACCTCACGGTAAGATTTAGGAGGAAAGCTTGCCGTGTGATTGTCGCCCACCGCAACATCAAACTCAATAAATCAGGCCGGTATCCGGGCTCGTGGCTAGACGTGAATGCGTAATCTCAGTCGTCGTGAATGTGCGCCTTCCCAAGTCCTGCGACTCAGTGGCTTATGCAGATTCGGTAACCACTTACCGTTGCGGGGGCAGCACTGGAATAAAGCTGTGCGATACACGCTTGGCACCAGTTTCCCGTTTAAACCTCTGTCTGGATAGACTTCAGTCACCTGAACAATAAGTGCGCGCATGGTACGCAGGTGGTCTTGTTCGGTCAAGTGCTAAGCAGGGCAGGCGGTGGCGATGCTTGTTCGCTGGCGCTGAGAGGGATTTGCAGGGTAAAGCAAGTGCCTTGCCCAGGGGTGCTGCTGACCAGCATGTTGCCTTGGTGGTGGCTGGTTAGAATAAAGTAAGAAACCGACAACCCTAAGCCGGTGCCTGCCCCTACTTCTTTGGTGGTGAAGAAGGGTTCGAATATTTGCTTACGGGTTTGCTCGTTCATGCCTGGGCCATTGTCTTCGACGCGGATTTCGGCCATGTCGTGTTTAACTTGTGTATGAACTTGAATCTGCGCATACCAGTCGAGGTCAAACTCTTTGGTGTTAGCGTAGTCTTTGAGGGCGTATGCTGCGTTTTTTAATAAGTTCAGTAGGACTTGTTCGATTTCAGAGGGAATGCAGGGTACGTCTGGCATGTTGAGGTCGAAGTCGCGGATCAAATCTATGCTTTTAAAATCGTAGCCACTGGCTAGGCTGTATTCATTGCGTGCTATGTTGATGGCGCGGTCGATGATTTGGTGCAGGTTTTGAGGTTGTAAGTTTTTGGTCGATTGCCGACTGAATTGCAGCATATTGCTAACTATGGTGGATGCGCGGGTGCCGGCTTCGGTTATGTTGTCTAAAAACGCAAAAATGTCTCGTTCGGCAATGTAAGCGCGGATGGTTTGAATATCCGTATCCAATGCCAGTGCGGTGTCTTGATTCTTTTTGATCATGGCATTTAGGCGACGTTGAATGTTTTGCACGGTGTGGATGATGGCGCCCAATGGGTTATTGATTTCGTGGGCCATACCTGCGGCAAGGCCACCCAGTGACATCATTTTTTCAGATTGCACCATCATGTCTTCCATTTGTGCGCGCTGCGTTATGTCGTCGATGCGCAGCACGGCACCGGGTGTCGTGGTTTCCAGTAGCGGATAAATGGTGATGTCGAGTAATCGACTTGTTTCGTTATTGTCGTAAGCGATGCGTTCTATTTTGTTTAATTTTTTCTGTTCAAGTGATTGCACAATCAGGTCGCGGTAAGGAGCAAGAAATCCACACGCCTGTGTGACATGGTTGTCGAGCGCTGATTCACGTTTAAACCCTGTTAATTCGCTTGCGCCTTTGTTCCACTGATTAATAACCAGTTCTTCGTTGATGGCGATAATGGCACTGGGCATTGAGTTGATGATGTTGTTGAGAAACTTTTGTAACTCGGTGACTTTACGCTCGATGCGAGCGCGTACTTTTACTTCGAACGCGAGCTTTTCGTTGGATTCATGCAGTTTTTCATTGGTTCGTTTTGCCTCGGCAGTTTTGTCATGCATTTTTTGCGACAGTTCTATTGCACGGCGGCTTGCTTGTTCGGCCCGTTCTTTTTCGGTTCGTAGTAATTGCTCGTGTTGTTCAACACGATTAAGCATAAAGTTAAAGTTTTCAGCGAGTGTGCCAATTTCGTCAGGGTAAAAATGCTTTGCTCGCAATGCGTAGTTTTGTTCGATGGCAATTTCATTTGTGGTGTCGTTTAGTGAGCGAATGGGGCGGGTAACGAGCCTATCCACTACGTATAAAATGGCGTAGATCAGCAGCGCGCCAACGGCCAGTAAAAATGCACATATCATGAGCGTTTCGCTAACGTAGGTACGCAGTAAATGAGGTTCTATGTCGACGATGAGGCTGTAATTAGGTCCCGCTAACAAACTATAGCTAACTGGAATTGATTTTAGTGACTTGGCATCAAGTGTGTTGGGCACATCTTGGTGTGTACTGTCGAGTAGGCTGCCGTTTTGATCGTAGCGGGCCACACGGTGCAGGGTGAAAAAGGATTGTTGTGTATTGAAATAGGTTTGCCATTGTGCGCTGGTACGGTTTTGTCCTTCGGCTTCATACAGAGGTGGCAATAGAACATTGTATTGGTGTTGCAAAGTATTCTGCGAAGCTAGCCAAAGGCTACTGACGATGCTGAGTACGATTAACCCCAGCAGGGCCAGTGCTAATAAAATAAACAGTTTATTGCGGACCATGAGTCGGCGAAAAAACGCGCGCATAATGTGCAACCTGTTGCCCAGTTTCGCAGTGTCAATGTTGACCTACGACTTTTTTTAGAATGCTTCCAGACTAGCGGCTTTGCGGGCGTTCGCCAAGCTTTGGCCTTTCTCGTCGCGCGAGATGCCATCTTCGAGATACCGCATGGTTAGTGGCTAATATTTTTGACGGCGGTAATCACAGACTGGTGCGTTGGGCAGTCAAGGCCAACCCGCTTTGCTTGGTCCACAACATAGCCGTTAATGAAGTCTATTTCTGTGGTGCGACCGGCTTCGGCATCTTTGTACATGGAGCTGAAATTTTGTGCCGTATTGCGACAAACTTGCTGCGCTAAGGTGAGAGTATCGGAAATGGGTAGTTGCAAAGTGTGTAGTAGCTTATCCATTTCAGTACACAGCTGAGCCATGTGTTGTTGTGCCTGCGGGTTTTCCAGTAGTTGGCCGTTTTGGCATCGGTATAAAACGGTGAGTGGGTTGATGGCAGCGTTTATTACTAGTTTGCGCCATAGTATGGGGTCAATGGTGTTGTGCCATTGGTAAAGGCGTTCGGGGAGCCAAGTTTGCAACGCCGTTGACTGAGCATGTGGTGTTAACGCGCCGATATGGTTTTCGCCGCGACCCGCATGGACGAGCTGATGTGTGCTGTTTTTGTATGCACCTTCGGTGGAGCTGCAGGCATAAACCGCTAGGTGATCAAACTCGGCTGCGACGGATTGTTGGCTGCCCATTCCGTTTTGCACTAATACTAATTGTGCTTTGTCTGAAAGCTGGTCTCTAAGTGCCATTACGGCCCTTAAAGCGTGTTGTGCTTTAGTGGCGACAATTAAGTGATCAATATTAGTTGCTTGTGCAGCAGTGATCACGCGGACAGGCACAGTAAGGTTATCTGGCTGACACTCTATGTGGGCGGGTCCGCTTGCCCAAGCACTAGGGTCGCGAACAATTAATGTGACGCGATAACGGTTTGCATCGTTAAAGTAGGTTGCCCACAAACAACCCATGGCACCAGCGCCCAAAATGTAAATGTCTTTCATGGGGGCGATTTTAGGCCAAGCTTGGCGTCGCGCCAAATGACTTTAGGCCGTGCGGCCTAGGTTAAGGGTTTGGTTGGGCTGGTAGATTTGTTGCCAGCGGTTTGCCAAGTAGCGCAAGAAGCTGGCTGGATGGTGTAGTTCGACCGAGCGCAGATTCAAGGTAATGGTGGTTTCGTCTTGATTAAGCTGTTTAGCAACGTAGTAGACAGGGCCTTTCGCCACGGTGACAAATAACCAAGCCAATACATAGTGTGCGTCAGGCATGACGTGATTACGAGCGACGCCCAGTAGTACTTCTTTTTCAAACTCGGTAACACGGGCCAGTACAGTGATGCAGTTTTCCCATAAGCTGGCTAAATCTTGTTCGTGAGAGGTGGTTTCTGGTGCGACGTAACGGGCCAATGCTCGTGTTACATAGCTTTCATCGGCGTAGGCGTAATAAAAGTTATGATTGCCCTGTACGAATTGAGCGCGCTCCCGCTCGGAAATCGGTGTTTTCATAAAGTCTTCAAAGCGACGTTTGCGAAGTCCGCGATGCTGGGAAATAAGCGAAAGAATAAAATCGGTGTTTAGGTCGCTTGCGTGATCTTGCAAATACGCTTGGTATGAGCTGTATAAATAGGCGTCTGGCACAGCCGCTTTTTTACGCCACACAGGTAATTGGTGTAAACACTGAAGTGCTTTATGGGCGTATTTGGGTTGAATCAGCACGCGGCTGATGGCGGTGTCATTAAACAAATAGCCAGAGTCGCCCGTTACGTTTTGGTGCCATTGGTTTACATTCATCAAAAACGGGTCTAACCAAAGCGAAGGCTTTTCTTGGCATTCAAGCAGCAGATGAATTTCGTCATCGAATAAACAATAGCCGTAGGTGGTGGTGTGTTCATCGGCTGTGAGTGCGTCGATAAAATAATCAATGGCGAATACTGACGGGAACAGGGTTTGATGTCCCGCCGCAGGGATCGAGAAATAATAAATCTGATGGGCCTGATCTAGGCTGATCTTTTTATCCATACACAAAAAGTAGATCAAATTATTGGCATTACCAGCCGAATGTGGACTGCGTAGGGCTTCTGGCTTTAAATCGGCTTGGCTTGACCAGTTTGGCCCGTGCTTATTTCAAAAAGACCTTCACATGGCTAAAATGCCCAAGATCTTAAATACAGAGGAATCGTCATGCCGTCATTTGATGTGGTTTCAGAAGTTGATAATCATGAAGCGCAAAACGCCGTTGATCAGAGTAATCGAGAGTTAGAACGCCGTTTCGACTTTAAAGGGGTTAATGCGACCTTTGAGCTAAAAGACGGCACGGTGACACTGACCGCAAACGAAGAGTTTCAGGTCGAGCAAATGAAAGACATCCTCGAAGGGTGTTTGATCAAACGCAGCATCAAGACAAGTTGTTTGGAATATGGCAAACCGCAAGGGGCTGGTAAGCAGGTTAAAGTGATCTGCACTATCCGCCAAGGCATTGATAAAGAACTTGGCAAAAAAATGGTCAAAATGGTGAAGGACAGCAAGGTAAAAGTACAAGCTGCCATTCAAGGGGAGTCCATACGTGTGACGGGTAAAAAGCGCGACGACTTGCAAGAAGTCATGGCGCTTTGGAAAGGCTCCGAAGAAATTGAACTGCCGCTGCAGTTTAAAAACTTTAAGGACTGATTTTGACTTCGCCTGCAGATAAAACCACCTCGGTTTCTTGGCGCGACGCCATCATGGTCTACTGGCACCGCAAGGTGCTAGTGATGTTAGGGTTGGGGTTTTCCGCAGGCTTACCTTTCTTATTAGTGTTTTCGACACTTTCTGCTTGGTTACGTGAAT
Source organism: Pseudomonadales bacterium (assembly GCA_041589295.1). Taxonomy (GTDB): domain Bacteria; phylum Pseudomonadota; class Gammaproteobacteria; order Pseudomonadales; family Oceanobacteraceae; genus Bermanella. The sequence goes on along the minus strand of JBFHVZ010000015.1, from coordinate 4,006 downwards.
TTGATGTTAGCCGTACATTAATCGGTTATTTCAGTTGGGTTGGTATTACTTACTCCATAAAATTCATGTGGGCACCTGTCATAGAACGTTTGCACTTAGGGATGTTGGATCGTTGGTTGGGACATCGGCGAAGCTGGATGTTGATCGCGCAAATCGGTATAGCCGCTGGGTTGTTACTGATGACGCAATTAAATCCGGGTGATGATTCGCACCTAACGTTAATTGCATTATGTGCGCTTTGGGTCGCGTTTTGCTCGGCCACTCAAGACATCACAGTCGATGCGTTTCGCATTGAAAGTGCAGGAGAACATCGTCAGGGGGCATTGGCGGCCAGTTACATTCTAGGCTACCGGATTGCATTATTAATGGCCGGTGCCGGTGCTTTTTATTTAGCGGATTGGATGAACTGGTCGGTAGCCTATGGGGTGATGGCGCTGTGTATGATGGTGGGGGTGATTACGGTATTTTTTAGTCGTGAGCCCATACCCGACGAGTCAGCGCAAACCCTAATGGCAGGTCTAATGGAAAAACGTTTAGACACATTAGAAGCGGGCATCGAGCGCAAACCTTGGGCTCGTTTCTTATTGTTTAGTCGTCGTCAGCGTAAGCTTATTGCGTGGTTTTCTGTATCTGTTGTCGGCCCAATCGCCGAGTTTTTCATTCGGAACCGTTGGCACGGTTTAACGATTTTATTATTTATTGGTGTGTATCGTTTAAGTGACATCACCATGGGGGTGATGGCCAATCCGTTTTATTTAGATATGGGTTTTAGTTTGACGGATATTGCCAGCGTGACCAAAGTCTTTGGCTTTTTCATGACGATTTTAGGCAGCGTGCTTGGCGGTGTATTAGTGGCTAAATTCGGATTGCTAAGACCCTTGATGTTGGGGGCGATTTTAGTGGCGCTGACAAATCTGCTGTTCGCGGTACTGAGTCAATTACATGAACCTTTGATTGCAGGTTTGGCCATTGTGATCAGCGCCGACAACATCAGTGGTGGTATCGCGAACGTTGTATTTATTGCCTATCTGTCGAGTTTAACGAACCGCTCCTACACAGCTACGCAATATGCGCTGTTTAGTTCGTTAATGACATTGCCCGGAAAAATCATTGCGGGTTATTCCGGCGTGGTGGTGGATGCTGCTGGCTATTTTGCCTTTTTCATATATGCGGCTGGGCTCGGTGTACCCGCAATTTTGTTGATCAGTTATTTGGTGGTCTATCGCCTGAAAGAGCGGAAACAACTAGAAAATGCCTCTGCCTAAACCGAGCGGTTTAGGCATCTCGCACATGTCAGTGCGTTCAATACAAACTTAAGGCTTTAAAAAGCGAACCGCCTTAAATCTATTCGACCATTTAACACGCTGACGTTTTCTTCACTTAAGCGTTTTATTTGTTCGGTGTAAGCGTGACTGGCTTCTGGGAAAGAGGATTTCCCTTGACTGTTTACCACGCGATGCCAAGGAATTTGCGTGTTCGTGGGGAGTGACTTCAGTACTGTGCCAACGAAGCGGCTATGGTTCGGGTAACCAATGGCTTTGGCGATGCGGCCGTAGGTCGACACTGACCCTTTGGGGATGGCGTTGACTTGTTGCAGGACAGCTTGCCGAAGAGATTCTGAGTTGGCGGGCATGCAAAAACCAATAGACGAAACGGATAGATTAAATCAAAGAAACGGTAGTTTATCACGCCTGTGTCGAGGTGCTCGTGTTCTACATCTGTTGTAAAACACGGTTGTCGTTTTAGGCTTTTAGTTTGCGCATTAAACCATTCAAGGTATCGGCCATGCTCCGCAGTTCATCGCTAAAGCCTGCGGTGCGTTGCGCATGTTTGGCAGACGATTCGGTGATGGCGGTAATTTCATTGACGGTGCGAGAGATGTCATCCGCCACAGAGCTTTGCTCTTGGGCCGCTTGGGCAATTTGTTCATTGGTACCCAAAATATGCTGTACCGAATTGCTGATGTTGTCGATTTTCTCGCCCGCTTCGTTCACCTGTGCCACGCTGGAGTCGGTACGGGTTTGCCCTGTTTCGATGGCGCTCACGGCATTTTGCGCGCCGTTTTGCACGTTTTCGATGATGGTGTGAATTTCTGCGGTACTTTCTTGTGTCCGTTGCGCCAAGGTACGGACTTCGTCGGCTACCACCGCAAACCCGCGACCTTGTTCACCCGCCCGTGCGGCCTCGATGGCGGCGTTAAGGGCGAGTAGGTTGGTTTGCTCGGCAATGCCTTTGATTACGTCTAACACGGTACCAACGCTTTTGGTGTCTTCTTCCAGTTTGCGCACAACTTCGGCGGTGTTGGCTATTTGCTCTGATGTAGCATTGATGGTGGAAATCGCTTGATGCATGGTTTTCACACCCTGTTTGGCGTGGCCTTCCACTTCGTTCGCAACATCAGCTGCGTTCGCTGCGTGTTTCGCAACTTCGGCGCTGGCGGCCGACATTTCGGTAATTGCTGTGGCCATTTGGTCGGTTTGACGGTGGGCGTGTTGTATGTCGCGTTCGCTGGTTGTGGCGATATCGTGAAGTTCTTTAGCAGTGCTGGTGAGTTTATCCAAACTGGCCTTAATGGCGTTGCAGCTCTCGTTCATGTTGTGCTGTAGGTCGCGCACCGATTCGTACATTTGCCCCATTTCGTCGCCAGTATCAGGCGCAACCTTAAACTCAAGTTGGCCTTGGCGCAGATTTTTAAGGTAGTGACGCACATTCGTCATTGGGGTAAGGATGCTGCGGTTAATCAGTAGATACGCCAACACCACCAATACGATGACACTGAGAACCATGATAACGAGACCGATGGTCACGGTAGAGCTAGCGCTTTTTTGCACGCTGGCTGATTGTTGTTTGGACATATCTAACAGTGCGTTGGTGACTGAGTCGATAAGCTTGGTAGGTTCACGGTCGATGCCTTTCACCGCGGCATCGCCTGCCTTGTGGTTATACCCAGCATTCACAAATGCATCGAGACCTGCTTGGTATTTGGGCAGTAGCTCGCTGTGCACTTTGACGAAGCTTTTCACCTGCTCTTTTTGCTCGGTGGGCAAAGGCATGGCGAGCAGTTGTTTTGCTGTAGTCTGTACCGACTCGTGTCGGGCAGTGAATTTGTCCCAGTATTTTTCGCGTTGGGCGTCGTCGTGACCGCGCAGCAGCACGTTCTTCCACTCTTGTACCTGAATTTTAAATCCGAGTGTGGCATCGCTGGCCAAGAAGGCAGCGCTTACCTCGCCATTGAGCAGGTCTTCAAATTCCGAAACGCTCTTGATGAGCAGAGAGAAACACACCGCAGATATGGCGCCGACACCTATGATGCCCGCTAATACAATGCCGAGAAGCTTAGTACGAATGCTTAGAGCCATGGCGACCTCTTACCAGAATCCATTGCTAATTTCAGTGTAGTTCCTAATTTTGCAATGGCCATAAAATGCGCATAGTCGCTCGCCAACTCTTAGCAAGGGTGTTGGCGAGCGACTATGCGCATTTGGCAGGAGCCTGGCTTTGGCGAAAGTGCTTTAAACTCGTAATCCGCCGTCGACTTCAACAATACGGCCAGACATGTAGTCATTTTCTAACAGAAACGCCACCGCGTGAGCGATTTCCTTAGGTTGCCCCATGCGTTTGGCGGGAATACCGGCGGTCATTTTGGCGAGAGCTTCTGGTTTCATGCTGCCGGTCATTTCGGTCTCGATAAAGCCGGGGGCAATGGCGTTTGCGCGGATGTTGTAGCGAGCCAGCTCTTTGGCCCAAACCACAGCTAACGAAGCCACACCGGCTTTGGCTGCACTGTAGTTGCTTTGTCCCATGTTGCCCGCGCGGCTGATGCTGGAAATGTTAATAATGCTGCCTTGTTGATTGTGCTTAATACACTGTGCTGCGAATTCGCGGCCACACAAAAAGACGCCGGTCAGGTTTACGTCAATCACCGATTGCCATTGCGCTAATGACATTTTGCTAATCTCACCGTCTTTGGCTTTAACCATCAGGCCGTCGCGTAAAATACCTGCGT
>JBFHVZ010000014.1:0-29115 GCA_041589295.1 Pseudomonadales bacterium | reverse complement strand
GGGTTTTTTATTGGCCTAATTCTTTTGCACGGTTTTGTACTGAGTTTAACCAAAATAGTAGCGAGCATATTGGCCGTGGTTTTATGCTCGCGGCTTCTTTAATGACAATGGCGAATGGAAGCAACCCTATGATGGCTCATACGCAGACCTGTATTCTTTTTAACCTTTTCTTCTGTTTGTTTAAGAACACGCGCAGTCGTTTACTGTTGGTAGGATTTAGCCTGCTGGGTGCCCTGACAGGTTGTGATCGTCAGCCTGACTCAGCTAATGCTCACACTCAAACTGATCAGCATGTAACTCAAGCCGAGACAAAACAGTCTGCACCTACGTATTACGGAATTGATATTTCAAGGTATGAAGGCCGCATCATTGACCAATTAACCCTCGAAGACAGTGACCTTAAGTTCATTATTTGTAAGGTCACCGAAGGCGAGACCCTGTTTGATAGTGAGTTCACCTACAACTGGGCGCAGATTAAACAACGTGGCTTTATTCGTGGTGCGTACCACTTTTTTTATTTTCGAGACGATGTGCAAAAACAACTGGCTCAGTTAACTCGACATTTAACCTCGCTGGAAGTCGATGACATGCCACCAATCGTGGATGTTGAAGACGCCAGCTTAAACGACTACGAAGAGCAGGACACAGCTAAACTGCATGCCAAGCTGTTGGCGTTTATGAAGGGGGTTGAGGCTCATTACCAACGTAAACCCATACTCTATGTGAATTATGCCTTTGCGAATGAACATCTCGATAACCCAGAGTTTTCGCAGTACCCATTGTGGGTGGCGGACTATCGCGGCGACCAAGTAAATGAGCCAATGATTCCCAACCCATGGAAAGCCGTAGGTTGGAAAATTTGGCAGCGCAGTGAGCATCATGGTGTGAAGTTGAATTTGCCTTCAGGGACAACCGAAGACCTTTCTGATTTGGACTACGATGAATATCGCGGCCCATTAGAGGATTTAGTTAAAAGCTAGGGCGAAGCCCTTGGTGAATGAACATTCCCAAGGGCTTTTGCGTTTAAGCGTCGTAGTGCAATAACAAACGACGAGACTGCGGGTTCAAGACGTGTTTTTCGTAATATTGATGTAATGCTTCTTTGGTGATTTTTTCCACTTCGTCAGCGATTTTCTGTGCGGTATTAAAGTCGTGGTTTTCACGGTCAATTTCGCGCCAGTAGTCGTTGGTTTTTTCCCGTAGATTTTTTGGCTTTTCTAACAGACGTTGAATCAATCCCTGTTTATGGGCATTAAAAGCATCTTCACTCATATCTAACAGTTGCAGTTCAAAACTTTGCATAAAGCGCTCAGTTTCACTTAACAAGTATTGGCTACTGGTTTTATCGGACTGAACGATAAATGCCAAACCTGTTTGCTCTAGCATTGGATATGGCGTAGCAAATACGACATAGCCGTATTGTCGCTCCGTTCGCATGTAGGTGTAGTAAGGCGCGTGAAGCATTTGCCCAAGCAGCCCTGCTTTTGCGCGCTCACTTAAGGCTTCGCCTTCACCTTGAATATACAACACCATAGCAGCGTCTTTATGTTGAGCATTCACATTGGCCTTGGTCATGCCTTGGTTCAACTGTAAAACCTGCTTGCGCGGTACTTCGGTACCTTGGGTGTCTTGTAGTAATTGCTTTTTGATGAGTTCGCCTGTGGTGGTCAGTTGTTTAGCACTGATATTGCCGTGGCCAAGTACCACCACATCTAACGTTTGCCAGAATTGCTTTTGGAAATTTAGTAGCTCGTCTAATGAGGATTCGTTGAGTGCGTTAAGCAATTCTGACTCATCAAAGCTTGGGCTCAGCATGTAGCGCGATAATTCGGCCATGGCTCGCTCGTACGGCTTTTTCAACAAACTGTTTTGATAAGCGCGTTGCAGTTCTTGGCGAGTTTGTTGCCATTTTTGCTCATCGGGTTGGTAGTGCTTCATTTCTTCGATGATTTTTTCCAGCAAGGTATCTTGCTTGTCACGATAGCCGTATAAGCGTACGCCAAGACCACGCATGTGGTTGTACAAGCTGTAACCCTGACCTGCCAATTGGGCCGGATAGGAGAAACTATTAAGTTCGTCGTTTAACAACTTAACCCATGCATCCAGCAGCATTTGTTCTTTTGCACCTTGCTGTGACAGTGGCGTGCGCAGCGTAATATAAAGACTGCTTTGAGGGCCTTTGTAGCTTACGTCTTGTTGGTGCCAAAGGCTTAGGCCTTCACTTTGTTGAATTAATTGCGGCGTGTCGTGTTCGCCTTCATCCAATAACGCAGTGTCTTGGGGAATGAATGGGTTTGGCTGTGGAATGGCCAAGCCATCGGCTAAGTCGGGCGCCATGAAGCGGGTAAATACATCATCGCTAAACGTTGCGGTTGCGTAGGGCGCGGCAAACCAAGGGTCAGTTTTATCTGTGCTAAACGCTTGGTTACTGACAATGCGCAACATGTTGTTGGGTTTAAGTTGATTTAAAAACTGCTTAATTAAATCTGCATCAAAGTCAGACCAAAGGTAGTCACCTTTTAGGTAGTGCTTGGGGGCATAGGTGTGCATGTTCATACTAAGCTGTTGTACCAGTGAAACCGGTGAGCGACCTTCTTGAAATTGAAAATGCAGTTCATCAATTTGTTTGAGTTCTTCGAACACCCAGTCGTCCACGCCTTGCAGTTTAATTAATTTGATATACGCGAATGCTTGTTCTGTTATGTCGTCTACATGGGCGAGACCTGCTTCGGTTAACGCAATGGAAATTTGGAATACGCTATCAGAACGGGTGTCGCTGCTTAATCCGGCACTGAGTGACTCGGCCCAGCCCTGTTGTTTTAAATAAGCGAGTAAGCTGCCATCGCCTTCGTGACCGATTAAGTGCCCCAGAAAATGCGCAGGCTTGGTTTGGTAATGGGCTAGGGTACTGCCCATGGGGAACACAAGGTTTAATTGCAGTAGGTCTTGCACTGGTTGCAGTTTCATATCCAATGGCAAGGTACCTTGGCTAAAAACAGGCATGTCATAGCGGGGTAATTGGGTTTGGCGATTTTCGATGGGGCTAAATAATTGACTCGCCCAGTTTTCGAGTTCGTCCAGTGACTGCGGGCCATAAATGGCGAGCGTCATGATATTGGCCGAGTAGTATTGATTGTAGAAAGCAATTAATTCGTCGCGAACTTTGTTGTCGTCAGTGTCAGAGAGCGTGTCTAGATTGCCCGTGGCAAAGTGGCTGGCAGGATGTTCAGGATTCATCACCGCTTTTACTGCGTATTGTAAGCGGCGGAAGTCATCGCGGTATTTAGAACGAAACTCACTGTGTACGGCTTCTTTTTCCCGTTGCACATAGGCTTCGGTAAAAAGTGGTTCGTAAAAAAAGCGGCTAAAACGATCCAACGCCGGTTGTAATTGGGCCGGATCAATTTCGAAAAAATAATTGGTGTGCTCTTGCGCGGTGAATGCGTTGTGACTGCCGCCGTGCTGACCAATGAACTTTTGGTATTCGCCAGCATCAGGGTAGGTGGCTGTGCCTAAAAACAACATATGTTCTAAAAAGTGGGCAAGACCAGGTCGGTTTTCTGGGTCTTGAAGACTGCCCACGTTCACATCCAAACTGGCGGCAGCGCGGTCGGCTTTGGGGTTAGAAACCAGCATGACGTTGAGGCCATTTTCCAATACCACATGGCGATACTGGTTATCGTCCATGGGGCTTTGTTCAATGCCGCTATCAAACGTGCCATTAAAATAGTTGAACAGTATTGCTGCGCCAATGGCGAGGAAAAAGACCCAATTGCGGTTTCGATTTGCCGACATGGAAGTATGGATTCCTTTTATAAAAATACGTTTTTGTTATTTGAGTTTGAGCAAACTTTGTTGCGCTAGTTTGATCAGCTGTGCTTTTTCTAGTTGCTCACCGCCAGCGATGAATTGTAAGGCGGTTTTAGCTTCTTCGATGTAACTAAACAGCTGAGCATATTCTTTACTAAAGGCTTGGTCGATGGCTTGGTAAACCACTTCGGTGCTGTCGTTATTGACCTTGCCGGACTCGGCTTGTTCCCGCAATGCTTTGATGGTGGCTTGGGCAATGCGATTGTAGGCTTTTTGCTTGTTCAAGGGTGTGTTCCTGCCGTGTGACGTAAGCGCGCATTCTAGCGGATGCCCGGCCGTTGTGCACATTTGTTAAGTGAAGGTGCTGGGGTTGCGGTTACCCCAGTTGAGATTGGTTGCGCCCGTTTTGTTTAGCCCGATACAAGGCGTCATCGGCGCGTTTTAGAATGTTTTCGACTTTTTGGTCATTGTCGTTTTCGGCAATACCAAGGCTAATCGTGATTTGAATTGCGCCTTCTTCTGCTGGAATCTTAATGCGTGTTAGCGCTTCGCGAATGCGTTCGGCCACTTCTAGTGCGCCTTGTTTCCCTGTGTCGGGCAAACACAGTACGAATTCTTCGCCGCCATAACGGCAGCAAAAATCCACTTTGCGTAATTCTGCTTTTAGTAGGGTGGCCAAAGTGACCAACGCGTTGTCACCTACTAGGTGTCCGTGTTCGTCGTTCACTTTTTTAAAGTGGTCTATGTCCAGAATAACGAAAGATATCGGGGATTGGGTCCGTGCCGTGCGATCTAGCTCCCGACCGGCCAGCTCGAAAAAGTGGCGGCGATTGTATAAACCGGTAAGTGGGTCTGTGGTAGCCCAGCGTTCGAGCAGGTCTTGGCGTTCTTTTTCGCGTAGCGCTGCTCTGACGCGGGCCAACAACACCACAAGACTGTAGGGTTTGATAATGTAGTCAAATGCCCCCATGTCCAGCCCTTCGGCGACGTGTACGTCGTCGGCGTTAGCGGTCACTAATATAACGGGGATGTTTTCTAGTTGGGGGTCTTTTTTCATTTCTGCAAGCACGTCTAGCCCCGTCATGCCGGGCATCATAACGTCGAGTAGCATCAGGTCCACCTCTTCGGATCGTAGAACTTCTAGAGCATCTGGACCGTTGCTGGCTTCAATGACTTCGTAGTTCTCATCCGTTAGGTGGATGCTGAGTATTTGGACGTTTGCCGGTATGTCGTCAACGACCAGTATTTTGCTCATAAGGTTTGGGATCCATGTCCTTGGAGCCGCCTCTACAGTTAGACCTAGGGTTCTCCTTTAACTATAGATCAATCCTGTGCACTCAGGATTTGCACGTGAGAATCCGTGCAAATATGGGGATTTAACTGGCGATAAGGGCGGATTTAAAGCGTTTTGGGCCAAAGGGCAAGGATTCCCTGTGTTCGGTGGGCTGCTGTCTATACTGAGAATATGTATCCGGGTCTTAGGATCAGACCTATGTTAAGGCAAGTCAGTTTGGGACGAAAGTTAGGACTGTGGTTGGGGCTGCTTTGGGTAGGTCAGGTACAGGCAATAACCGTTAATCAAATTAATCCAGTGCCGTCGGCTCAATGGGGGTTGGTGATTACCCTTGCGGTTTTGTTGGGGGGCGCGGCGTTGGCGATACTGCTGTTGGCTTTGCACGTACGTCAGCGCAACAAGGTGCTAGACCAGTACAAGCGTCATCTTCAAGTCGTGGCTGATTCGCTTATCGAGTTAGACCGCAAGGGCACTATTTTGGCCGTTGCTCACACGCAATATCCCTATACAGGTCCAGTGCAAAAGCTAATCGGTCATCCTGTGGCTGAGTATCTGGATGACGCGCAGGCTAATCTGTTTCAGCAACATTTGGAGCTGGCCTTTAATGTGGGTGATTCCCGCGCGTTTCGTTTAGATGCCAGTTTTGATCGTAAAACCATTCATTTGTTGTGTCGGGTTTACCCGCAAGGGGATGACACGCCAGATCAACGCGCCATCATGGTGGTAACGGACGTGACGCGCTTTAAAGAAGCCGAGCGTACCTTGGAATCGGCGCGCCAGCAGGCCGAAAACCTTGCTCAATCCCGCGCCAGTTTTTTAGCCAACATGAGTCATGAACTGCGCACGCCCTTGGCAGGCATTGTCGGCATGGTGTCACTCATAGAAGACACTTACGCCTCTGACGAAATGCATCAATACACCCAACCCTTGCTGAGCAGTGTCGATCATTTACGGCGTATTGTGGACGATGTGTTAGAGCTGGCCAAAGCGGATGGCGGCAACATCGTGCTGGAAGAGCGGGATATTTGCCTGTGGCAAATACTGGATGATCTCGAAGGTCTGTTTGCCCAGCAGGCGCAGCAAAAAGGGGTTGGCTTCAGCATAGTGAAGAACCCTCAGGTGCCTAGGTACGTGCACTTGGATGGTTTTAGATTGCGCCAAGTACTCTACAACTTGGTCGGCAACGCGGTGAAATTTACCGAATCCGGCGAGATTCGTCTTGAAATCAGTGCGCGACAGTTAGCGCATCGCACATTTTTACATTTCGCCGTCACAGATACCGGAATGGGCATAGACACGCAGCAGCAACAGCGTATTTTTGATGCCTTTAGCCAAGCCGATGCTTCGGTGGCGCGGCAGCACGGCGGCACCGGTCTGGGTTTAACCATTTGTAAAAAACTGGTGGAGCTGATGGGCGGCGTGTTGGAAGTGCTCAGTGAACCAGGGCAGGGATCAACGTTCTGGTTTACGGTGCCACTAGAGGCCGTTGATGATCCAGATGATGTCAGTTATTGGCGTCAACGCGGTGTTTGCATTCGTTTGTCGAACCCGCAGGATCAAGCTTGGATGGAGCAGTTTTTCGCTGGGCTACACATCAAGCAGAGCGAACAAGGTGCTCTGTTGGTGACGGACCAAATGCCGATAGCGGATGCTCAGTGGGTGTGGTGGTTAGGTGAAGACGCCATGACGGAAGACTCTGTGCCTGTGCTCTGGTTACAACCGCCACTGCGACGCATGGTATTGCTAAATCGACTGTTAAATGATCGAGCGCCGAAACCGCAATCGGATCAAGACGCTCCAATTGAGGGGGAGCCCATGGAACAACACATATTGATCGTTGAGGATAACCCCACCAATGAGCTGGTATTGCGACGCTTGCTGGAAAAAATGGGCTATAAAGTGTCGTCTGCCAGTAATGGAAAAGAGGGCGTAGATACTTGGTCAGAGGGTGAATTTGCCGCCATCATCATGGATGTGCAGATGCCGATCATGGATGGTATTGAAGCGACCCGTGCTATTCGCCAGCAGGAAGACAACGTCTATACGCCCATCATTGCGTTAACGGCCAACGCGCAAAAATCCATCGAAGAAGCGTGTTTCAGTGCGGGCACGGATGCGTTTTTAACCAAACCTGTGGATCGCTCGCAATTGCAAAACACCTTGGCCACGGTGCTGGGTGGCCACAAGGTGAGTACCTCTGCTTAGCCTTTTAGCTTTTTAGCCTTACAGTAATGGGCCAAATGGTAAAAACTTATTGTCGGTATTTTGTTTTACCCATTGGACTAATTCGCGATCAACAGCCCCTTGTTGCTTTTTCAGAGCTTTAAATAGCGGAATTACAGGGGAATCAGCGCCTTGACTCCAACCCTGTGCTTGCTCCAATCTAGTAAAAAATCGAATCAAATTCACCAAGTCACCTTGCTCAAGCGTGCTGCTTGATTCGTTCCAAGCGGCCTTACTGGCTTTGGCCAGAGGCGTGACCCATTCCAATTCAGCCGACACCCAAGACAATTCATCGCCAGATTCGTTTAGCAACTGAAGCAAGCGCGCCACTTGGGCTTGGTCCAGTTTAGCTAGGGGTTGAGGTTCGGGCTGCCAATCACCTACCGACATACGTTTACTCCGATACTGGTTTTCACCAATCACTGTTGGATCAATTACTAAAGATAAGATCGGGCTATTCTCCCACAGACTGTGTCACAGTCCCACCTGCGCCAAAGCTTACGTAACGGGTGTGAGTGTGTATACTTTTGCCACTTTTTTCTTGGACAAAAATGTTGCAGAGGTGCCTATGCCGCCATGGCTGTCCTATCGTTTGGGTTATTCCCTGTATGTCAGCGGTATTGCTGGCTGGCATAAGCGCATACATGAATTCGCCATGCGCCGCTTGCAGCAAGCGGCTGACGCAGAATATGAGCCTGCGCAGCTTTTTTTTGGCCAGTTGTTGAAATACCGAGGCGCTTCGGTGTTGAATCGCGTGGCAGGCATTCGCTATCTGCAACGCAGTGCGGATAAAGGTTCGAGTCAGGCGCAATTTATGTTGGCCGAGGCATTACTCGACCCGAACTTGGTGTATCCCCCTGACCTCGTGAAACAAAGCCCGTTAGACTTGTACGAAGCCGCCGCCGCGGCGGGACATAAAATGGCTGCGCTAAGGTTATCCAAAGCGTATGAGCAAGGCTTACTGGGCGTCGCCATCAATCAGGACAAGGCAGTACAGTATTTTGAGCAATTCAGTAGAGACGGGAACCTCCCAAATGACTAAGGGCTATGATGACATTCGCCCTTATCACGACGATGAAGTCCCCACTGTAATTCACGACTTATTACGTGACCGCGAACTCCTCACTGCCATTGGTCGTTATCGGTTTCCCAATTTAACCCGTTGGTTCGCACCTGTTGCGCGCAGAGTCATCCATGGTCGGCTGAAACACCGTTTTGGTGGTATTGATCGCATCGACGAATTACAGCAAGTCGTTAAGCCTTGGGTAAAGCGCATCATTAAACAAACCAGCCGAGGGCTTAAAGTCCAAGGCTTGGACCAGTTAGACCCCAACACCACCTATTTGTTTATGTCCAATCATCGTGACATCGCCATGGACCCAGCACTGATCAATTACGCCTTGGTGGAAGCCGGTTTACGCACTAGCCGAATTGGCATAGGCGATAATCTTTTAAACAAATCTTATGTCTCACAATTGATGCGCTTAAATAAAAGTTTTGTGGTTAAGCGCAGTGTGCAAGGGCGTCGCGAAAAGCTAGAGGCTTTTAATCAACTGTCGGCTTATATCCGCGAAAGCATTCAGCATGGTCAACATGTTTGGTTAGCGCAACGGGAAGGTCGCGCAAAAGATGGCTTAGATAAAACTGAAAGTGCTGTGCTAAAAATGCTGCACATGAGCGGTAAAAAACACGGTTGGTCTTTGCAGCAAAGCTTGTCGTCGTTAAACATTGTGCCTGTATGCATCAGTTACGAATGGGATCCATGTGATAAGGCTAAAGCTCGTGAATTAGCGGCGCTGGCCCGTGATGGGGAGTACCGTAAAGCTCAAGACGAAGATTTCCGCAGCATTGTTCGAGGCATTCAGGGGCGTAAAGGCCGAATTACGATTCGTTTTGCAGAGCCGTTAAAGTTAGAGTCTGACTTGGCGGAAGACTGGTGCCGCGTAATAGATCGACGCATATATGCCGGTTACGAGCTTTACCCGATCAATTATCAAGCGTGCATGAATTTGTATGGAGAACTGCCAGATCAAGCGCAAAGCGAACACCTTAGTAAAGCCGACGGTCATCTGGCGTCGCGTCTAAAAGTGTTGGACCCAGAAGAGCAACAGCAATTGTTAAAAGCCTACGCACAGCCTGTGTTGATGAAGTACCAATGGAACCCCAACGATGTTTGACGCATTCAATCAAAAATCTTTGCAGCATAAACCCCTGTTACCGTTCGGAGTAATGACGTTGGCGCTGGTCAGTGCTGCGCTATTGGCGCAATGGCTTTTGCAAGGCTCTAACGCGTGTGAACAGTTGCGCGCGCAACTGGATCAACAGGGTGGTTATTTTTTACGGTGGCAAGCACCGGAGTTAATGCTGCTGACCAAAGGCAAACAACAGCGGCATGTGCAGGCAGACGACGAACAAAGCGCCTGTACGGCTATGTTGAACAATTTAAAGGGTGAGTAAGGTGTCCTCTCAAGTTGATAATCTAACGTCAAAGCAAATACCCGTCGGTGTCGAAGCCGATGCTTTTATCGAGGACTATGTGGCAAAAGGCGGCAGTGTAGAAGAAGCGCAAACTGTGTTGCAAAATTTACTCGAATTGGCCGTTATTATGTTCCGTAAAGGTGATATTCGAACGGTCGATCAAGGGGATAAATTGGAATTGGTTTGTCAGGTTAAAAAAGGTAGCCGTCGTTTAGCCTTGCAACGCCAATAGCAAAACGGCTGTGTTTTTTTGTTGCCTAAAAATCAATGGCCTAATAGTTAATGTCCTAGGGCGCTGGTTAATGTGTTACGTAGCGAATTAGGGTCGATGGTTTTATCGAACAAGGCGCATACACCTGCTTGGCGCACAGCGTTGAGCTTGCCGCCATCGGCTTCACTGGTAACCATTAATACAGGTAAATAGGAATATTCTGAGCCTGAAATATATTCGGCCAATTCTTTGCCATTCATTTCCGGCATGTTGTAGTCCGTTACTACGAAATCCACACGCTCCGCACTTAATACGTCAATGGCCTCACGGCCATTTTCGGCTTCTAAAACCTGTTCCACTCCACAACTGGCTAATAGCTTTTGCATGTGTTTTCGCGCTGTGCGTGAGTCATCCACGATTAAACAGCGTAGCGAGTCGATGTCGATGTTTTCGAGATCGAGAGATTTCACCTCTAAGGTGTCCCGCGCGGCAAATAGGGCAGTTTGAAAGTCGGTACGGTCAAAGGGTTTAGGTAATACAGCCAGTACCCCAGCTTGTTTAACTGGATCCAACATTTCGAAACTGGTCTCACTGGAAATCAGCATGAAATTAATGTCTGCGGTGGACTCTTCGGCTCGTATGGTTTGCAGCAGTTCAATGGCGGTCATGTCGCCAAAGTACATGGAGCTAATGACCAAGTCAGGGTGGCAACTTTGTAGATAGCGTATGGCTTCGGTGCCGTTCCCTATGACGTCGAGTTTGACGATGCCTTCGTCGTTTAAAACCTGCTGAATAATTTTCGCTTGGGTAGAAGATGGTTCGATCAGCAGGACGGTTAAATCACTTAATTGCAGCTGTGCCATACCATGTCTCACAGAGGGTTATAGCTTGAGTATAGCAATGCAATTGAGGACGTTTATGAGTGGATGTTTGAGCACAATCCGTTTTTATAACGGATTGTGTCAAAAGATAGGTCAATCTTGATGGTGAGCCTGTGAAGCGCCGTGAGGCAGTTAAATGCGTGCCTGACGGCTGTGAATCTCGCTGATACGGTGGCTTGCGCGTTTCGCTATTTCAGAGTTCGGGAACTCACGAGTGATGCGGCTGAAAAGCGTCAGGGCTTTGCTATCGCTGGCTTTACGGTTATAGGGGCTCATGTAAATTAAACCCAGTTGATACAGTGACTTGGCCTTTACGGTGTCCGATGATGCTGGGTTTTCGTAAACCACCATGTAGACGCTGTGGGCATCGTCAATGCGATCGCTGCTAATTGCACGCTCTGACATTGGGGTAAGTTCTTCGTCGTACGGCAGGTGCGGCTTATTCAATAGCGCTTCGGCATCTACTTTGGCCAGCAGTTCTGCGGCGGTGTGTTGTTTAGGTAGCTTTTTCCGTTCGTCCAAAATGGCGATATGACGCTCGATGCGCGGTTTTAGAATGCTGTCTGGAAATTCGATTTGGTGGCGTTTGAAATATTGCAGCGCACGTTGGTCGTCACGGTGTTCGTTAAAACGGTTCATATAAATGAGCCCAATCTGATAAATGGCCAAGCTTTTCATGGCCTGACTGTACTTGGCGTCGGTGTAACCTTTTAGATATACGTTGACCACTTCTTCGGTGCGATTGGAGGCAATGCCTTTAATGGAGTAGGTGAGCAAATCGGGCTCTTCATCAAGGGCGGCTGCCGCGCGTAGCTTTTTATTTTGCTGGTGGCTTAGCATTTTGTGGCTGCCACCGCCGGCCACCATTAATGGCGTGGAGGCAGCACAGCCGCCTAGCTGGCTAAATGAAACGAAACAACATAGGAGCAGAGTAAGTCTGAACATATAACAACCAAATCTTTGAGTAAGACGCTGACTTAATGAATCCTTCCTAGTGATTCCTATTTGGCCGATAGGGCAGCGCATCATTGGCTGCATTGAGCATGGGCCGGACAACGGGCCTTTTGCTCGGCCTGATAGTTGAGTCACTAGAAAGCTAAGTTGAACGCAGTGTACGAAGATTAATGGCAAAAGCCCACCAGAGCGTGTGGGCTTTAATTTAAATTGGCGCAGGTGGCCCGGTTTCGGCCCTGTTCTTTTGATTGATACAAGGCCTCATCGGCTTTTTGAATCAAGTCCGATTGAGATAGCTGGCTTTTACTGATGTCCGTACACTCGGCAATGCCGATGGAAACCGTCACATGTTTCGCACAGCTTGAGTGCTCATGGGGAATGGCTGCTTGAGTGAGCGCTTCAATTATGCGCTGGGCGACGGATTGAGCACCTTCTAGGTTTGTGTCGGGCAGCAGAATGACAAACTCTTCACCGCCGTAGCGGGCAATAACGTCTATGGGGCGTTTAAGCGCAGATTTAATGGTCTTGGCCACTTGGCGCAGGCATTGATCGCCGGCGATGTGACCGTAGTGGTCGTTGTAGGTTTTGAAATGGTCAATGTCCAATAGCATGACACACAGGCTTTGTTTACGCCGTTTGTGGTCATTCCATAATCGTTCGTAAATGTCTTCGTAACCGCGACGGTTCATGACCTGTGTGAGGACATCAAAGTAAGCAATTTCATCTAGCTTTTTGTTGGCTTCAATCAATTCTTGTTGAATGGAAGAAATGCGCAACATGGCTTGTACCATGGCCCGTAGTACAGCTTCATTGACTGGCTTGGTGATGTAAGCGTCACCGCCTGCTTCTAACCCTTCAACCATGTCGTCCGGCGATGAGCGACCCGTCAAATATATGATGGGTACCCAGTCGTTTTGCAAAAAACCACGCAATGCGCGACAGGTTTCAAACCCAGATAAGCCTGCCATTTCGACATCAAGAATAATGACATCTGGGGTGGTGTCAGCGATGGTGGAAAGTGCCTCTTGCCCAGAGCCACATAACACAACCTGACACTTTAACGGTTCTAAATATTGCTGGATTACTAAGCGTTGCGAACGGGAGTCGTCAACCACCATGACTGAGGACATGGGTATATCCACTCTGACTGATACGCTTTTAAGCATAGCAGGTCGTCACTATGGCACCATCTGGTGCAACTAAGACGGTACATCTTAGCGCCCCGGCAGCAGGGCATGCCGGGGTGAATCGTAAAAGCGTGGTTTAAACGGCAAGTACGAAATGGAAGGCAGAGTCGCGACTTAGCTTAGGCTGTTAGCCACCAGCGCAGCGACGCCCGCAAGGGCAAAAGCGGCAGTGGCCAGCGCGGCGAGGGTGAGTCGTTTTTGCTGGGATAGTGCTTGGGCTTGTTGTTGCTGGAGTGTGCTCAGTTGTTCGGTTAACTGAGTGAGTTCTTGGCGGCTGGACTCAAGCGCGTCACGCAATGGCTCTAACTGGGTTTTTTGATGATGTGCGACTACTTTGTTGGCGACTTGTAACGACAGTTTTTGCAGAATCGGTTGCAGTGTTTTGAACAGTGCAGAAGGTGACACCTTGGATTGCTGCACGGCAGTTTGCAGTTTTTCGTCCCATGCAAGTTGCAGTTGTTCAATTTGTGTATTGAGCGTTGCAGTGTGCTGTGCACTCGTTTCTTCAATGGTCTGCAATAACGAATCGTTGACGCTGCGTAAAGGTTGACGCAATTGCTGCTGCACAAACAAGGTTAAATCATTATTGGATGGTACGTTTAAGTCTGGTTGTGTCACAACGTGTGCTTTAAGGTCAGCAGCGTCGTGGCTGTTTTCTGATTGGTGGGTATCTAGTTCTGTGGTTTCTTGTTCGATGAGTGCTTGTTCGGCGACGGGCGAGAGACTATCTGCATTCACCTGAGTATCCACTTTAGGCGCGCTACTTAAATACAAGTCGATAATGGCTTGCAGCTTATCTTGCTTAGCCGGTTTACACAGCACGTCGTTAGCACCATGGGCTTTGGCTTGGGCCAAGTAATCTGAATCGTCTTTGGATGTATACATAATGGTTGGCACATCGCGTAGATGGGGCATTTGGCGCAGCGCTTGGGTGGCTTCAAAACCATTCATGCCTGGCATCATGTGGTCCATAAATACAATGCTGGGGGTTTCTTGTTGCAGGTATGCAAGGGCAGACTCGGCATCTTCGACTGTGGATACGCTAACATTGGCTTTTTGTAGCATGCGTTCCAATACTTTACGGGCCGAACGAGAGTCGTCCACTACCAGTGCCTGTATAGAAGTCATTTTCATTCCTATTTTTATTTCTATATTTGCAACGTGACTGACGCAACTTTACAGCAAAAAACACAGTGAGTGTGAACATGGTCAGGTTAGAAACCTTAACAAACACGTCAAACTGGCGCGTTATGATGTATCCTATGTACGATTGATGACGATGGTTTGAATAATAATATGACCCGTTTAGATGACAGAACTGCGCATTTAATGAAAATGGCGGTGGCCATGTCCACCACAGTTGCGCTGATTTTAATCAGTACCAAAACTTGGGCTTATTGGTCCAGCGGCTCGTTAAGTTTGCTGGGGAGTCTAATGGACAGTGTGCTGGATGGCATAACCTCGCTGATTAATTTATTTGCGGTGCGCTACGCTGTGGTACCGGCCGATCAAGATCATAAATACGGTCACGGTAAGGTCGAGTCGCTGGCCGCACTAGGGCAATCGGCATTCATGATTGGCTCGGCAGTGGTATTGATTCTGAATAGCTTTAGCTCCTTGTTGGATCACCGCACGGTTGTGAATACCCAGATCGGTATCTATGTCAGTGTGCTAGCAATTGTTTTGACGTTGCTGCTGGTCGGTTTTCAGCAATATGTCATTCGTCAAACCCGCTCCATGGTGGTGGAAGCTGATGCCTTGCATTACAAGGGCGATTTGTTGATGAACCTATCTGTGATTGCCGCGCTGGCATTGACTTCGGTGGGATGGGCGTGGAGTGACCAAGTTTTTGCCATAGGAATCGCTATATTTTTAATAGTCAGTGCATGGAAAGTGGGGAACCGTGCCTGGGAAGACTTGATGGACCAGCAGTTGCCCGAAGTTGAAGAACAAGTAATTGCTTTGGTTGAAGCGCTAGATGGCGCACAAGGTTGTCATGATGTGCGTTGCCGTCAGTCAGGTCCAAATCAATTTGTACAATTACATTTAGAGCTGGATGGAAAAATGAGCCTAGCCCAAGCACATGCCATTGGTGATCGGTTAGAGCGTCAAATACGCGAGGCGTTTCCACGGGCGGATGTCATTGTTCATCATGACCCCACCGACAAATAGTCAATAAAAATCAGCGGTCTTGTTGTGCATTCTATGGATAGTTGGAAAGGGTTTGGATACCACCTGTTGTTAAGTGGGTTTAGTTGTGTGGTGGCACTGAACAGTTCGTTTGTGCTGGCTGCAGGGCAACATCCACAACAGATACAGGAAGAAGGCGCCGCACCGGATGACTTTTATGATTTCCCTAGCTTTAAAAAAGAACAGGATATTAAATTCGATATGTTGGATTGGTCCCGTGATCGTTTATCCGATTACATCGAGGGGCTAAACGACGGGATTGATACCTTCTTTGCCGAAACATTATTCGGTGATGATGTCATTGACGATGAATCTTCGGGCAGTAATGGCCGTATCTTTTTTACCAGTCGCCGTGTACTAGGTGAAAAATCGGTAGATTACCAAAGTGGTGTGAACGTCAAACTAGCACTGCCAAATACCAATGATCGCCTTAAACTGTTGATTGAGACCGAAGAAGACGAAGATGAAACCAAAGAGTCCGATGTACTGGGCACCACCAAAAATGTTACCTACGCCACCGCGCTGCGGGTGCAATTAAGTCGTTCGGAGCGATGGAAAACCACATGGGATAACGGGGTGAGTTGGGAAGGAGAACCGGTGCCCTTTTCCCGTATTCGAGCGCGTCGGATTCAGTATTTTGATCTGTGGCACACTAGATTCTTCCAATCCTTGTATTACCGCACCAACCAAGGTTGGGGTGAAAAAACCAGTTATGTAGCCATACGTCCGCTGGATCTTACCAAACACTTTAATTTTACCTTGAACGCCAGTTATAAACTGAATGACGATTATTTTAAGTTAAACAATAGCTACAGTGTTTTTCAGGAAATAGATTCGCGCTCCATCATTGTTTATCGCTTTGGCATTAGTGGTGATACCGAAGGTACCGAGAAGGTCAACTCATATACCATTAGTACGGGCTATCGTCAGGAAATCTATGGTGGCTTTGTTTATATGGACTTGGTGCCCGAAGTGAGCTGGCCTAGAAGTCGTAACTTTGAACCAACCCCTGGTATCACGTTTAACCTTGAAATGATTTTTGGTCCTGAATAACTTTAACTCAACGATCTCAATATCTTTCTAGTTCAACGCACACCTAATTAAATTCCCGTCTAATTTAACACTTGCCTAAATGTCAGGTTCATTCGACCCGCCATGGGTTTGCGACTTTTGGGAATGTGATGTCGCCAATAATGCTGTGTGGAACCAGCCATGAGCAATAGGCTGCCATGGGCCAGTGTTTGTTCCCAGCGTAGGCTTTTATCCTGCTTGTGTTGCATTTTAAACGGACGAGGCTGCCCCAAGGTGAGCGACGCAATGGTGGGATTTGGCCCGAGTTCTGGCTCGTCATCACTGTGCCATCCCATGCCATCTTGACCGTGGCGATACCAGTTGCACAACACAGAATTGAAATGTGCATGCACGGCTTGCTCTACGGTGTGTTTAATCTCTAACAGCGTGGGTGTCCATGGGTTAGGGGTAAACTCCGTGCCAGAATATCGGTAAGTTGCTTGAGCATCGCCATGCCATGATTGCAGGCGAGGAATGCGATGACGTTTACCAAAAAGTGTAATTTCGCACTGGCTTAACGGTAATTCGTCGAGTAATTGCTGCAGTAGGCTGTCTGCTTGAGCAGCACTATAAAGCTGCGGAATGTAAAGCAGTTGAGCGTCTTTCAGCGAGGGTGTTTGCGGCTGAGGATCATTTGGGGATGTCAACGTAAAAATGGCTGCCACCTTGTTTTGCAGTTTGATAACCAATGTTGCCACCGTGGGCACGGATTATTTTGCTGCAAATGGCAAGGCCAAGTCCATGACTGCTTTCTCCACCTGTAGTGCGATGACCAAGTCGGTTAAACGCTGTGAATAGCATATCAACGTCTTTGTCTTCGATACCCGGACCTTGGTCGATTACCGAAAGCCGAAACGTGTCTTTGTGTTTTTCCAATTGGACTTGGATTTCGGTATCCGCGGGGGAGTATTTAATGGCGTTTGAAAGTAGGTTGTCGATAACCTGACTGATTCGGATGGCATCCACATCGGCCATGGCGCTATCTGGTAATAGCTGTGACAGGGTAATGCCTTTTTTCTTACTGTCGATCTCGTGATGTTCGACGCGCTCTTTTACAAGTGCACATAAATTAAGGGGCTGTTTTTTAAGTACAAGCTTTCCAGTTTCGATGGCACTGATGTCCAGCAAGTCGTTGAGCAGCACCTGCATGGCATCGCAACTACGTTGAATGATATCCAGTGCACGTTGCGCTGTTTTTTCTTCTAGGTTGAGGCTTTTTAATTTATTGGCGGCGTGGCTAATGGCAGATGTTGGATTGCGAAGATCATGAGCCGCCATACCCAAAAACCGGTTTTTATCTTGGTTTAATCGGTACAGCTCTTTTGTGTCATCAATTTGTTGTGCCCGTTGATTCAGTCGATAAATAAACTCTTCAAAATTAAACGGCCGCGGTAAAAAATCATCGCAGCCGTTTTTTAATAATAGGATTGAAGAATGCTCGTCGTTTTTACTGGAGACACCCATGATTTGTCGGGTATCTGAGGGAAAGTCACGGCGAATTTTTCTACACAGTTCGTAACCCAGCATGTCAGGTAAAAATAAATCAATGATGACAATATCAGGGTTGTGCTGCATTTGATCCAGTGCGTCCTTGGCATTGCTGGCTTCAAATAGCTCAAAGCCTTGGTGGCGAATCAGGGTGGTGAGAGTGACGCGAGCACTGGCACTGTCGTCGATGACCAGTACCTTGAGGTTACGGTTTTGACTCAGGCGGTTCACTAACCAGCACACGTATTTAAAGTCGTGCTCGCCTGATTTAAATACAAAGTCCGCTAAATAATCCGATGTGAATCGCTCACGCAGCTGATTATTTATTTGTCCCGTAAAAACAATGGCCGGAATCTTATGCTTGTTGGTTAAGTCCAACGCGGCACCCATTTCGGCATCGGGTAGATTAAGGTCCACCACGGCGCTGAGGTACTTCACCCCTTGGGACGATGATTGAGTAGATTCATTAAGCAGGGCTTCCGCTTCTTTTAGGCTATGGGCAATGTCGCAGGGAAACTGATACGTTTCCATTAGCCTGTGCGCA
The DNA here is from genome assembly GCA_041589295.1 of Pseudomonadales bacterium. Classification (GTDB taxonomy): domain Bacteria; phylum Pseudomonadota; class Gammaproteobacteria; order Pseudomonadales; family Oceanobacteraceae; genus Bermanella. The sequence continues at coordinate 10,784 of JBFHVZ010000014.1, read as the reverse complement.
AGCGCTGCAGCTTCCGCTACAGAGTCTTCGATGATAAGAACTTTTTCCGCCATTAGGGGCTCCGTGCAACCTTTTTTGAGTATAGACGAAGTGTGGCGAGAACAAGGGAGGGGAAAGGGGGATGCCGGATTGCGTGAATCCGGCATAAGCTGGGGGTGCGCTGGCGCTTATGCGCCTAGTTCATTGGCGCTGAACATGCCGTCGAACAACGCAGTAGATAAGTAACGTTCACCGCTATCAGGCAAAATCACCACAATGGTTTTGTCTTTAAAAGCAGGGTCGTTGGCTAAACGCAGCGCGGCGCATACCGCAGCACCGCTGGAAATGCCTGCCAAAATGCCTTCTTCTGCCATTAGCTGGCGAGCGGTCTCCATAGCATCGTCATTGCTGACCTGTTCGACACGGTCAACTAAATCCAATGCCAGGTTATCTGGGATAAAGTTCGCACCAATGCCTTGGATTTTGTGCGGTGCTGGCGTGATGGCTTCGCCAGCTTTGGCTTGGGTAATGATGGGGGACGCTTCCGGCTCTACAGCCACAGCGGTGATGGCTTTGCCCTGTTGCTGTTTAATGTAGCGAGCGATACCAGAAATGGTGCCACCTGTGCCAACGCCGGCGACGACCACATCCACTTGCCCGTCGGTGTCTTGCCAAATTTCTGGGCCAGTGGTTTTTTCGTGAATGGCTGGGTTGGCTGGATTGCTAAATTGTTGCAGCATCAAGCGTTGTTCTGGCGCTTCATCTACTAGGGCTTGAGCTTTTTCAACCGCGCCGCGCATGCCTTTCGCACCTTCGGTTAACACAATATTTGCGCCCAGTGCTTTCATCACTTTACGGCGCTCAATGCTCATGGTTTCTGGCATGGTCAGAGTTACTTTGTATCCACGAGCTGCCCCCACAAAGGCCAATGCGATACCTGTGTTACCACTGGTCGGCTCTACGATTTCCATTCCAGCTTTTAATTGGCCATCTTTTTCTGCTTGCCAAATCATATTGGCACCGATGCGGCACTTAACCGAGTTGGCTGGGTTGCGACTTTCTAATTTGCACAATACGTTAGCTTTTGTGAGCTTGCTTAAGCGCACCAATGGGGTTCCACCAATGGATTGTGTAATGTCTTCGAATACTTTCATGGAGTTGTCCTAATATGTGGAAATAAATAAGGCAGACATAGAAACAAAAAACGCCTTCAATTTGAAGGCGTATGCGGATGATTAAATTCAGTATCTATTTACGTAGAGCTACAAGGTTTCGGCTTAAAGGTTAAACTCGAAAAATTACGCCGTTTTTTGTTGTTGCTTTGGCTGGCCATTTTTAAGCAAATCAATTTGCTGATCTTTTTCTTCCCATAGGGTTTGCACCCAATTCTGAAATTCTTCACGGAAGGCGGGGTCGTTAGTGTAATCGCCTTTAGGGAAGTGCTCAGGAATGGCCACTTCTTCAATACGCATGGTGACCTTGTGCATTTTACCCAGCAAAAAATCAACGAACGAAGGCACGCCTTCTGGATAAACAATGGTGACGTTTAATAGGCAATCGAACTGATCCCCCATGGCGTTAATGGCAAAAGCGATGCCGCCTGCTTTGGGTTTTAGCAAATGTTTATAGGGACTGTTTTGGCGTGCATGTTTGGCTTCGGTAAAGCGTGTGCCTTCCAAAAAATTCATCACACTGGTGGGGATAAGACGAAACTTCTCACAGGCCTTGCGGGTGGTCTCGATGTCTTTGCCTTTCATCTCGGGATGTTTGTCGAGATATTCCTTGCTGTAGCGCTTCATAAATGGGAAGTCCAGCGCCCACCAAGCCATGCCCATCAAAGGCACTTTTATGAGTTCTTGCTTCAGGAAGAATTTTAGTAACGGAATGCGGCGGTTTAGTACGTATTGCAGTACCAGAATGTCTACCCAAGTTTGGTGATTGGAATTTACCAAGTACCAGCCCTTGGGGTTTAGGGTGCCGAGCCCTTGAATATCCCATTCGACTTTTTGAGTCAGGTTCATCCAGCCTTTGTTGCAGCTCACCCACATTTCAGCAATGCCCACAAGTACGGGGTCGAGAAGTTTTCTAACGAGGGTAAAAGTCAGAATGACTTTGACCAAAGACAAGGTCATGAGTGGTGTTATCCAGAATACGATGTTCAGAATCAGCAGGGTGGTGGCAATAAAGCCGATCAGAAATCCGGGTAGAAAGTTTAACATTTGTTCGCTCAGTTTCAGGGTTGCGCGTCAGCCGGAGCATAGCAGGTGTGACGCGCAATGATAACCAGTGAATTCAGGCCACAGGCGGATTTCTGATGCTCATTAGCGTCGCGCAGAAGCCTGAATCGCGGTCAAAGCAATGGTGTAAACAATGTCTTCAACCAAGGCTCCGCGAGACAGGTCGTTTACTGGTTTTGCCAAGCCTTGCAGCATAGGGCCAATGCTTACGACATTGGCACTGCGCTGTACCGCTTTGTACGTGGTGTTACCCGTATTTAAGTCAGGGAATATCACCACGGAGGCGTGACCGGCTACCTTACTGTCTGGTGCTTTGGAGCGCGCCACGTTTGCAGTCGTGGCTGCATCGTATTGCAATGGGCCATCAATGAGAAGCTCTGGACGTCGTTGTTGTGCGATCTGCGTGGCTTCGCGCACTTTTTCTACGTCAGAACCGCTGCCTGATGAACCCGTACTGTAGCTAATCATGGCCACTTTAGGATCAATACCAAAGGCCAGCGCAGAGTCTGCACTTTGTAGCGCAATATCAGCTAGCTCTTCTGCGTTAGGGTCAGGATTAACCGCGCAGTCGCCATATACCATCACCTGTTCGGGTAAAAGCATGAAAAACACCGACGACACCAGTTTGGCTTCGGGTGCTGTTTTAATGAGCTGCAGTGCGGGGCGAATGGTGTTGGCCGTGGTGTGAATGGCACCACTGACGAGGCCGTCCACCTCATCTAACGCCAGCATCATGGTGCCCAGCACCACGGTGTCTTCCAGTTGCGCTTCGGCCATGGGTTCGGTGAGGTTTTTGTGTTTGCGCAGCTCCACCATGGGGGCGATGTATTGCCCACGAATTTCGTCTGGGTCCAGAATTTCGAGGCCTTCAGGCAGGATAACCCCCTGACTTTCTGCCACCTGTTCAATCTTGTCGCGCTTGCCTAGCAATACGCATCGAGCAATACCCCGTTGTTGGCAAATGGCCGCGGCTTGGATGGTTCTGGGCTCTTCGCCTTCAGGCAGCACGACGCGTTTATTGGCTTGCTCAGCCAAGGTGACCAATTGATAACGAAACGCCGCTGGTGATAAGCGCACCGTGTGTTCAATTTGGCAGCGGTCTTTCAAGAATTGGGCGTCAATGTGAGCGGCACCGTGGTCCATGATGCGCTCTAACAGCTCGGTATCGTCAGGTGGTGCCACGTATTCCATATGTGATAGCTGAGATGCCGTTTGATAGGTATCGGTATCGACCGTGAGAATTGGCAAGGTCGTCAGCGCAGGTTGCAGCAGTTTGAACACTCTTGGGTCTGGGTCCAAGTTACTTGTGAGCAAAATACCCGCAAGCGGGACACCATTAGCGGAGGCAATGGCGGCGGCCAGTAAAATGTCGTCACGGTCCCCTGGGGTTACGATTAAGGTGCCAGGTTGCAATGCGTTGACCATGTTTGGCAATGTGCGCGCACACACAGAAATGCGACTGACGCGGGTGTCTAGGTTGATGTCTGGATTGAGGCTTCTGGCATTTAGATAACGCGCTACGTCACTCATGCGCGGTGAAATCAACGCTGGCTCCCATGGAATCAAACCCAAAACTTTAAAGTAATCAGTCTCGATATTGCGATACTGGCCCAACGCCAACTCTGTGCTGGTGGGAATGGCATTGACCAAGCCTGTGCCTTCTGTTGCTGTGATCGGGCGGCTAGGGTCTTTGGGGGCATTTACCTTGTTAATGACACAACCGAGCAGTTTGGCGTTTTTACGACCGCCGTACATTTGTGCAGCCATCTCTATGTGGTTGTCTAATTCAAGGGGTGAGCGACCGGCTGGAGCGCTTACCAAAATCACTTCGGCATCTAGGGTTTTGGCCATTTCGACGTTGAGCTTGGTGGTGTACGGTTCGCTGCGATCCGGTTCGATGCCTTCTACAATGACCACGTCGGCGTCTTTGGCAACGCGACGGTGTAGCGCGATGACTTCTTCCATCAGGCGGTCTTTTTGTCCTGTGCTGAACATTTGCTGTGCGTAGCTCAGCGCCATAGGTCTGGGTAAGGCTTCGCCCATGGCGTAGGCCATTAGCTGCGTGGTGCGCTCGGTGGCTTGTTCACCTTTTAAGCGCGCCACGGGTTTGCACACGGCGACTTTTAAGCCGAGCTGATCCAGCGCGCGGATCATGCTGATGGTAATGGAGGTGAGACCGGTTTTAATGTCGGTGGGGGCGATCAAAAATGTGTGTTGCATAATACTGTCTTGCTCCTACACCCTTACACCAACGCAAAGGTATCTTGTGCGATCATAAGTTCTTCGTTGGTTTTCACCACCATAGCCAAACGTGAGTCAGCTGTGGTGATGCGACCATGATCGTCGCCGTTTTGGCTGTTCAATTGGCCGTCCAATTCAAAGCCTAAAATGCCCATGTGTTCTATGACCATAGAGCGAGTTAGGCGATCGTTTTCCCCAATACCGCCGGTGAAAATTAACGCATCAATATGTGGTAACGAAATCGCCAACGAGCCAAGGTAACGGGCGATACGGAATGCGAAAACTTCCAAGGCTAAATTTGCTTGTACATTGCCACTTTCGGCAGCGGCTTGAATTTCACGCATGTCATTGCTGACACCGGATAATCCTAGCAGCCCGCTTTTTTTGTTGAGAATCGCCATCACTTCGGCCAACGAAATGTTTAGGCGACCGCTTAAAAACTCCACCATGCCCGGATCAATATCACCACTGCGCGTACCCATGATGAGACCTTCTAGGGGCGTGAGTCCCATGGAGCTGTCGACGCTGCGGCCGTCTTTAATCGCACAAGCGCTACAGCCGTTGCCCAAATGTGCGGCTAAGAAGTTACATGATTCAACAGGTTTGCCTAATAACTCGGCGGCTTTTTGGTTTACAAAGCGGTAGCTGGTGCCATGGAAGCCGTAGCGACGCACGCCATGGTTTTGATAAAGCTCGTAGGGGAGGCCGTATAGGTAGGCTGATTCCGGCATGGTTTGATGAAAGGCGGTATCGAACACGGCAACCTGAGGCAGTTGTGGTAGCAGCCCTTTTAGTGCGTGAATACCCAGTAAGTTCACCGGATTATGCAGCGGCGCTAAATGATTTAAGGTTTCTAATTGAGCGATGTTTTCGTCGCTCAGCAGCATGGACTGGCTGAAAAGTTCGCCGCCGTGAACAACGCGATGTCCAACACCAATAAGCCCGCTCAGTAAACCGGTTTCCTGTAAAATTTCAGATACCAGAGTTAACGCACCTTGATGGTCAGACTGCTGAGGTGAGCGCTCGTTTTTGCTGCCATCAAATTCGTATTTAACAATGGCTTGGTCGCTGCCCAGTCGCTCGGCCAGACCGGTAATGAGGTTGTGGCCCGAGTGAGGGTTGATCACGGCAAATTTAAGTGACGAGCTGCCGCAGTTGATAACAAGGATATTGTTTTCTGTTTGCATGGATGTATCCCTTGTGGGGAATTGATTGGCGAATAGGGTCTAAGTCGGATTCGTATTGTAGTCACAATTGATGACAGAAAGTGGATTCAAATCAACTTTGAAATTCACGCACTTTCATTAAGGACATCAAGCACTCATATGCAGTGGACTGCGAATAGAGGCCGGTACGGCAGACTCGATGGCTTTAAGTACAGAAATCAATTCACGATAAGGCTGGTTGTCTGGGCGCTCAAGCACAAAGTTCACATGGCTTTGGAAGTGATGACCTGCTCGGTCGCATTGCGTGACCCGAGCTTTAAGTTCGCGTAGGGAGTGATTGCCCGCCGCCACGTTAATAAGAATGAGCTGATCGCGTTTGAGTTTACGTGGCGAATTAAACACCATGGTAAAACGGTTGAACTTAATCATCTGCGCCGGCAGGGTGCGATTAGGATTACGAAACCAGCCGGGTATGGCGATGCTAATGTCCATGGAGTCTTTCCAACTGATAATAAGTGCTTCTTTGCAGTTTAGATCAATCCGTTCGTCACTAACCGCCATTTTGCTTCACCTTGTGACCCTGTTCTTGCAAAAACTTAATGGATTGGTCGAGCAAGTCCCCTTGCAGTTCGATGGTCCAATCCTTAACGGCGCCACCACATCCAAACCGTTTCTTTAAGGTTTTATTCAGTGTGGCCAACGCTTTTTTATCGCCTTCCAAACCGCTGATAATGGTGACGGTTTTACCCCCTCGACCTTTTTTCTCGCGGCGTACCCGCACGATACCATCGTTTTCGGGCGCAGTTTGATTTTGTTTGCATACGCAGGCATCCACGGGTTCGCCACATTCTGGGCAAAGACGTCCGGTTTCGGTGGAATAAACCATGGCACACATAACAATTTCCTAGATTGGCGATAAACGTAAAAAGCTGCAACGCGGAATTGTAATGAACCTGAGGGTTATCGTTAAGTCCTTTATTTTTAATGATTTTTAGCGTCTTGACGCGGAATAACAAAGGGCCGCTACTGGCTATTTTGCCAAGCTCTGCTACCCCTAATAGAGAAACGAACCAAACTGTTACACATTGTAAGGATATAACAGCGATGAAGGATTCATCTGTCGTGTACGTGTGTGTGGCCAGCGAACACCTTTTGGCTGAGATTGAAACTTGCGTGGCAGGCTGGCAAAGCGTGGTATTGCGCGTGGTCGAAGCAAAGGACGAAATTGAGCCCGCTCAATTGGTGATATTCGACTGGCAAACCTACGCAAAGTCCCCTTTGGTTGCCAAGCTCAAGCGCACTCAGTGCCCGTGGATTGTCCTGTCTGAGGCGCCCAGTACCGAGCAAGAGTTGCAAGTGCTGGCAGAAGGTGGCGCAGATTATTTGCGCGCGCCGTTTGATAGTGCGGTCAGTCGGTTGCGTTTGCATCTGCACTTGAATCGTAAGCAGGCGTTCGATCGCCTCGCCAGTTTAAGCGTCACCGACCCGTTAACTGGGTTGTACAATCGTCGCAAATTCGACGAAGAAGTGGTGCAGTGTTGGAAGCAAAGCCAGCGCGAAAAAACGCCCTGTTGCATGGTGCTGGTGGATGTGGATTGGTTTAAAGGGTTCAACGACCGTTACGGGCACCTTGAAGGAGACCAATGCTTGCAACAGGTGGCGGCTGTCTTGGCCCAATGCGGTGCTCGTCCACGGGATATTGTCGCCCGTATCGGTGGCGAAGAATTCGCTTTGCTTTTACCCAGTACGCCCTTGGAAGGCGCGCAGCGCGTGGCAGAACGTATTTTAAAGCGTCTGTCACGGTTAGATATTCCCCACGAATCCAGCCCCTTTGGTATGGTGACAGTCAGCTTGGGTGTGAGCGAGGCCTTGCCTACCGGTGCCTTCAGCGCGCAGTGGCAACGTAGCGCCGACGGCGCTCTCTATCAGGCTAAGCATAATGGTCGAAACCAAGTGGTGAGCGTACAAATGACGCAATCGGCAGCACTGCAACTGGCTCAATAACCCTTAAGCCAGTTGCGCTATGTGTTGATTTTAAGGAGTGTCTTAGGCAAAGACGATTTTTGCGGTTTCTAGCAGTGGTACTAAATGCTCGCGTGTGCGTTGGCGTAGTACCTCCCCAGCCAAAATGTCCTCCAATTCATCAATGGAGGCTTTCATCTGACCCGGCTTGCAAACAATGACCTCGTATTCGTAATCATGATCTTGCACGCTGATTTTGGTCAGTTCTGTCATTTCGTTTTGCAGCAAGCGAATGACGTTAAAGCACTGGTCTTTGACATCCACCGCGTTGGTTTCCCAATACATGTCTTCCATGAGCGCCAGCAGTTCTTCAATGAAAGAGGTGGCTTCACCTATGGTTTTTTTACTCATAATGGTCACTTCAGCTGTTCCCAGATTCCGGCGCACCGTCCTCGTAAACCCACGACAAGGGTGAGCCGATAACGTTTAACACGATACTTATAAAGGTTAGCCACTAATCCTGATTTTCGCTCGCCAAAGAAGGCGTAAATGGTGATTTCAGGGCTGGGACAGTGATAACTCGGATATCGGCTGGCTGTGGCCTTGCAATGCAAGGACTTCGTTAATCCGCTCACGGGCCACGTAGGCCAGTTGTTTACGGCTTAGGGTGCTGGCATCCAATGGGGGCAGTAGGTGGACTTCTACATAGGTAACTGGGCTGCAGGCGACGCGCACTAGGCTCTGCAAAAAGCCATCGTCGTCAATAAATGGCGCGGCCTGTGACGGGGTACCGTCGGCATTGAGATAGCGCAGGGCAATGGGTTGCACGAGCGCTTTCTCGCGAACCGCGATTTCGAATGTCATCGGATAAAAAGGCAGCGCTTGCTCACCCTTTGTGGTGGTGCCTTCTGGGAAAACCGCCAACGTTTGCTGGCGCTGCAAGATAGCTTGACCCGCTGGCAGACTGCGATAAACCGAAAACTTCGAGGTGCGATTGATAAATAGCGTGCCCATGGCAGCCCCAACGGCACCAAATATAGGCCAATGACGCACCTCCGACTTGGCAACAAAACCAAATGGAAAACGCCCTGTTAACACCACGATATCCAGCCATGAAACATGGTTGGCTATGGTCATATTGCCCTTGCTAACTGGCTCGCCGAAGTATTGAACCTTAACGTTGAAGCTGCTGTAAAAACGACGGCTTAACAGGTGCATACATAGCTCAGGAAAACCCTCCGTCCAGACCGCACGGCGCTGTGCCACTACAAAAATCACGGGAATAAGCAGGCTGACCATGACAGCCCAAAACAGACCGAGGCCGAGACGGTAGATCAGCCGAAAGACCATCAGCAACTTCATCAGGCCGCCCGCAGAAAGTGTTTTAGATAACGCATATTGATGTTGTTGCGATCCAGCAGTACCACCACATCGGCAACGTTAAAGTCCTTGTCCCAGTGTGGCTCGCCGCAGACTTGGCAACCTATACGTAGGTAGGCTTTCAGCAGGGCGGGAATCAGGTCTTTGCCGTCTCGTTTAGTGGCAACCTTAGGCAAAGGACGCTTTGGCGTGACACGCCAGTCGGCGCTGGCGAAGTGTTTATTGCGAAGGTAATTCATCATGGCGGCTGCGTCTTGCGCGCCGTCGTCGCTCGCACCCAGTGGAATGGACGCGCAGCCCATCAAATAATCGATTTGGCTTTCCATCATGAACTGGCCCAGTTTTGCCCATAAAAGGGCGATCACCGCGCCACTGCGGTAATCTGGGTCCACACAGGTTCGACCGATTTCCATGTAGGTTTTGCCTGGGCGTAGGATGTTGCTTAAATCGAACTCAGTTTGGCTGTAATAACTGCCCACGCGTGCAGCGACATCATTAGTGATGATGCGGCTGTAGCCCACCACACGATCAGTATCTTCGTCCTTGATGATAAGGTGGTAGCACACGTCATCGAAGGCATCTTTATCCAGTCCGTGTTCAAATCCTTTTTCGTCCAGTTGTGCGCCCATTTCGTCGGCGAATACACGGTAGCGTAACGCGTACGCTTTACGAATATCGGCCGAGTCTTGGGTGATCATGGCACACAGAGCGCCCCCCAAAGCGGTTGAAGGCGTTTGCTGCTCGGCTGGCTGTTGAGCTGGTTGTTGATTAGAGGTGTTTGAAGTTTGTTGTGGCAGGCGCTGCGCCAGTGCGTGGGTCATGGTCTCACCTACAATTGGATTCGATGGCGATACGCTAGGGTTTGACCATGACACTGCAATGACAATCTGCTTGCAGTTTGTTTGCAGCGTATGGACGGCATCATTTGCTCGGTCGGCTAGGCTTATAAGAAGCAATATGAAATGGACGGCCTCATGTTGAGAGCGAAATTTACCTTTAGTCTGGTGTGGCTGTGTTATCTGCTGAGTAGCGTGGTGATGGGCGAGCCAGTTTTGCCACCTGCGCCGGACGAGCAAGCTATTAAGCAGGTGTTTAATCGCCATTACGGTCAGCGATTACTATTTTTCAAGCCCCACGAACTCCCCCAAGAAGTCGAACGTACCCATGCTGAACTGGTAAAGGAGTTGGATAAGTGGGTGTCGCTGGGATTGTTAAACCGTGAAAACACCCGTTTTTTGGCCGAAAAAATGATGTATGGCTCTTTGCGTGAGGTCAGCGTGGGCGGCTACAAATACACGTTGAATCGCGCCAGTGAATGGGTCAGTGAGCAAGGTTTTTACTATGGGCGACCAAAACTCAAGCAAGTGCTTAGTGTAAGTAAGCCTACCCATGTTAATGCGCACTATTTTTCCGAGGTGTACTTCAATTGGTATGTGGCCGACCCGCCGCCGTGGTTAGCGAATGTTAGGGCGGATGCGCGCAGCGAGCGGTTATTGCGCCGCGCCAAAGAGTCCCATGATCGACCATTTGAAAAGCGCATGTACTTGGTGTTCAAAGAAGATAAATGGGACCTATGGCTGGAAAAAGGCGATCAACCTTTATTCAAATAAGGCCAATCTGCTGCAACGATCATAAAGCGCTGCTGCTCTTCCCAGTAATCGTCCACGGCTTGCAGCTTGATGAGCATGAGCGCATAGCTGGGTTGGCGGAAGTGGCGTTGGAAAAACGCTTTCACTTCGGCGGCATTTAAAGGTGTTTGGTTGTGACGATAGGGTCCAAGCCATTGCCATTTATCAATGATGGCCCATTGATCGTGTTG
>JBFHVZ010000013.1:0-29214 GCA_041589295.1 Pseudomonadales bacterium | reverse complement strand
TACGTTTTGCTTGAGCGGTTAAAACAAAGGTTCAGCGCCAGCCGCAGTGAGCCGCCGCTGTTGGCCGCCAAAGAGGTAGTCACTGAATGATTAGATTGGTACATTTAAGCCAAAGTTATTAGTGGAAGCGGTTTAGCCTGCTATGAGTGCTCCTTTAAAAGTGTTGATTCTGGGTGCGGACACCGCCGTCGGCAGAGTCTTGGTAGAACAGGCGCAAGCGCTGGAAATTCCATTGCGTGCCATTCACCAAAACGACTGGAATCTAAACGATCCGGAGTTACTCAAGCAGCGCATTAAAGACTTTGCGCCCACCTATTTGATCAACTGCCTAAATGCACAAACACCCGGTATGACCGTTGCCATTGCCGAGTCGCTTGCCGTGTTGTGTCACAGTCTAAAAGTGGCCATGGTGCAGTTGTCCTCCAATGCCGTGTTTGACGGTCAGGACGGCGAAATTTTTAGCGAAAGCGATGCTCCGCATCCGTCGTCTGAAAAAGGTCAACGCGCTTGGGCCGTTGAGCAGGTTATTAGCCAGCGCTGTCCGGCCCATTTAATTTTACGTGTGGGCTGGGTGTTTAGTTCCCACAGTGAAGATGACGTTAGTCGGTTATTACTGTTGGCGCAAAAAAACCAAGAGCTAAAACTTTCTAACGAAAAGAAACTTTGTCCCACCTCTGTGTGTGACATTGCCGCTGTGTTACTGGCCATGGTTCGCCAGTCACGTTACGGCATTTTATGGGGCACCTATCATTACTGTTCGGCTGAACCCACTACCTTGTTTAAATTTGCCGAAGTGTTAGTAGCCGAAGCGCGCCAATACGAAAATCTATCGGTTAGCGAAATCATTCCTGATCCCCGTCACGAGATGAATCACATCTTTGCCGACAACAGCCCTAAGCTGCGCACTAAAAAAATTCTTTATACTTTTGGCATCAAACCCAAGCCTTGGCGTCAGGCGTTGGCTCGCGTTTTAAAGCGTCGCTATCAGCAAGCGGCCGCGGCTTAATGATTAAACTTTCTGTTTGAAAGACGTCATTACTGGAAATACTGACAAAAGTATTAATGAATATTTAATGCCAAGTTGTTTGTGCAACATGGCCAAATTTTCATAATTTTCCATGAATCGTTCATTTGCTGACCATAAAATTAAATTTTGTTTTCATTGGGCCATGACCCAGTTGGCAAAATAGGGCAGAATGCCTCAGCACTTATTTCTAAGATACTGAGCACCATGGAAGTTTCAGGATTGTTACCTCGCTTAGTTTTATTTAGCGCTTTGCTCTCCAGCGGTGCACACGCGCAGTTTGAAGACCTCTCATTTGATGATGCCGAAGACGAACTGCCTGTGGTGTTAACCGCCGTTCGTTTAAAGCAATTGCAATCAGATGTGCCAGCCAGCGTGACCGTATTACATGGTCAAATGCTGGTAGAAATGGGCATTAAAGAACTGAGCGAAGCGTTGCGTTTGGTCCCCGGCATCATGGTGGGCTATGACGCCACCAATAAAGTCTCGGTAGTTCAGTATCATGGCGGTCCCGCCAGTCTTCCGCGTAATTTACAAGTATTGCTTGATGGCCGTTCGGTTTATCACGCATCTATCTCTGCTGTGGATTGGCAAAACATTCCCGTGGCCATCGAAGATATTGATCGTATCGAAGTGGTACGCGGCCCGAACTCTTCCAGTTATGGCTCTAATGCATTTCAGGCCATTGTAAATATTCTGACCAAACACTCGGCCGATATCGAAGGCTCCATGGTGTCGCGTAAACAAGGCGACAACGGAGTACGGGAAACGTTTGCCCGTTACCGCAACCAGTTGGCCAATACCGATATGCGTTTTTCGTTATTGGTTAAACAAGATGATGGCTTAGCTAAAAGCGACGAAGAATACCCCTACGAAAGTGCATTTTTAGATGCGCAAATTAATCACAGGTTTATCGATGGCAGCGACCTGACGGTGACGGCAATTTATCAAGAAAATGATAAACCCTTGGTCTCCATTGCCGGTGCAGGTGAATTATCGTTCGATGTCCAAGAAAAAACTGTCGAGCGCGAAGAGGTTGGCCTACGTTGGGATAAATCGCTGTCATCTAATCATAAAGTAAAAGTGACTTCGTTTTTCAGCCACGCGAAGCACCAAAGTCGTTCTCAAGTAGAAGGCGATACACTGTATAACCTACTGTTAGACCCAATCGCGGGTGACTTGTATCGTAGTAACCCTGAAGCATTAAATGCATTCTTCTCTGGCAATCTGGACCCAGCAACGCTGACAACAGAAGAAGCACTCCAGTTTCAGGCCCTACAACAACGCTACAACTTGTTTAGCACAGCTGATATCGCAAACCTTGATACGTTTACCGGTGAGCTTGATAACTCCTTAAGCGAAACCCGCTTTGATATTGAACTGCAAGACACACTATTGCTTGGTGAACATGTCACCCTAGTGAGTGGTGCAGGATTTCGTCGCGACATCAGCGAATCACAATCGTTTTTTGATGGTTACGCCAGTAATAACATCAGCCGTTTATTTACCAGTATGGATTGGGACAGCCTAGAAAATTGGAAGGTCCATATAGGTTTAATGTGGGAAAAAGAATCTAACCTCGAAGCGGTGTTTAACCCGCGGGCCGCGGTGATCTACCGTTTAGGTTACAACCAATCTATACGTGCAGTGATCGCACGTTCGGTTCGCTCACCCGATATGTTCGAAACGCAAACCCGTTGGCGCTATCAAGTCGAAAATATTCAAACCAATGGCGAAGTGTACGGCGACTCTTTTTACCAACAAGTCACAGCCGAAGATAATCTACGTCACGAAAAAATTCTGTCACGGGAATTGGGTTACTACTTTTTATCTATGAACAACGAACTGGAATTGGATGTTCGCTTGTTCCACGAACAGTTAACCGACATGTTAGACCAGTATCTCGCGTTGGATAATTGGCAAAACGAAAACAGCATTAGCATGTATTTCCGTGGGGTGGAATATCAAACCACATACCGCCCACAAGCCAGCTCGCAATTACGTATGACGGCGGCCTACATAGAAGCAGGCAGCGACGCCAAAGAAGATGTTTTGCTGCGCGTTCACGCCAAGCGAACCGGTAGCCTAGCGTGGATTCAGCGTTGGCCTGAACAATTCACCACAAGCCTAGGTTATTACTTTGCGGACAATTACAACGACTTTGATGATCGTGATGATAGATCCAAATACGAGCGTTTAGATCTGCGTGTCGCTAAACGTATACCGCTTGACCATAATTACGAGCTGGATACCAGTTTGGCCATGCAGCGAGATTTAAACGACGAGGGTGTGGTGTTTCGTAATATCAAATACAACGACCGTACTCGCTACCTAGTTAATCTCGCACTCAAGTTCTAGCGGCTTCCAAAAAAAACCGCCGATATCGGCGGTTTAAAACATCCTTGTTTTCTCTCCATAGCGCATTTTCTTTCTTTGTTGCGCTTGCTCTCCAGCGGTTTTTCTTCCCTATGGCATCTCTGTATTATTCAGAGGCGTCCCAATCAAGCACAGATATCAGTGCTTGTTATTTGAATCCTGCAACATGACTTCCTGATACAGAGCCATAACCTTGTGGGTAATTACATTTTTAATATTTTGCTTTTCCAGCGGCGATAAATTTTCGATCAGCGGCAAACGTAAGCGGTGCAAATGAAGACAGGGCACCTTAGGATCAAACTCTCGTAAATCACCGCGTACTAACACGGGTAAAAATGGATCTTGCCCGCTAAAGCGTTTTAGTAATTGACGAATGCCTTGTGCAAAAGGCACAGGCAGTGACGCTTTATAGCTTTTTTGTACGGCCATAATTAAATGCAAGCCCTGACGCTGAATGGTTTCGCCGGGGACAAGATGTAAACCCGTGGGTTGCACGGCATCGGAACTAATGCGGCTAAACGTATCTTGAAACGCGTATGGATCTGGCAGTACCACCATGCTTTGGCGTGCATCTTCGGGAAAAAAAATACTGTAATTACTATACAGCTGACTGACGCTGGGGCTGTACACACAGAGTTTATTCTCGAAGCGTTTAATGAAATCCGTGGCGAGATTAACGGCGTTGATTTGATCTAACTTCCAGATCAAATCGGTGTTTTTGACTTGTTGTGAGACGGCGTAGCCCATGGGTCTGATCCTCACCTAGCGTGCTGAGGTTCAGTATGGGCGCGTTGGCTAAAGGGTTCTGTAACGCTTTGGTGACGGCCGTGCAAGGGATTGTAACCCTGTGCAATGGGTCACAGTGATTGTGAGTGCTGAATCTAGTTTCATTGTGATCCTCGGTATTTATTTCGAGTGTATTTTTCAGGTCGCCACAAGCACGTCCATGTGGGCTTTACGAGCGCATCCATGCGCTCAAAACCCTGAAAAACACACGTCAAAATAAACGCCTGGGAAACTGCAACAGTTGCCTAAATCGAGGGAGAGATTCGGTGTGTTATTTAGCGCGAAACAGATTTAAACCGCAGAGTTTTATAACCAACAGTGACATCAGTCGCCACGGGTCGTCGTCACCTAGGCCTTTGCTCACCACGTCCACCTGACGGCACAATTGCAAACATTCGGTGAGGCTGGCCAGTGAGTGGCGCGACAGCGCGGCTTTCAGCTGGCTTTGCTTTTTCGGCCAGTTGATTTTGAGCTGTTGAAAGGCTTTATCCACAGGGGTGCCCATGTCTTGTAATTGCATCAGCGAATGCAGTTGACGGACTTCGTTGGCTAAAATCGCTAAGGGTTGCAGGGCGTGAGTGCCTTCCCCTTGCAGTACGTCGATGATGTGCAAGCTACGGGCTTTATCGCCTTTAAGGGCGGCTTCAGAAAGCGCAAACACGTCATAGCGGGAGGCGTCTCCCGTGCTGTCTTCCACATCTTCTAAGCGAATGGTTTCCAGCCCGCGCATTTTTAGCTTTTCGACTTCTTGCGCGGCGGCCAACAGGTTGCCGTCGGTGCGTTCTGCTAACACGGTCAGTGCATCGGTTTCGGCGCGCATACCTTGTTGGCGCAAGCGGTTTTGAATCCAGCCCGGTAATTGGTGGCGCTCGATGGGCCAATGGGCAATGAAGACGCCGTCTTTTTCGAGGCTTTTAAACCATTTGGCGTTTTGCGTGGTTTTATCCACACGGGGCAATATCAACACATAAAGGTTGTCTGGGTTGGGCTGCTCGACGATGGACAGCAGCGCTTTCGCGCCTTTGTCGCCCGGTTTACCACTGTCGATGCGCAGTTCGTGGAGTTTGCGCTCGGCAAATAACGAAAGCGCATTGGCGTTCTCGATAAACTGGCCCCAGTCGAAACTGTTATCCACATGGTGCACTTCGCGTTCGTCAAAGCCTTGTGCGCGCGCTGCCGCGCGCAATTGGTCGGTGATTTCTTGGCTAAGCAAGGGGTCGTCACCCGACACCAGATACACTGGCTTTAAGCCTTGCTGAACGTGTTGGGCAACTTGTTCCGGTTTAAGGCGCATCCTGAGCCTCGGACTGTTGCACCTTAAATTGATCAACGCGCAGCGCTTGCAGTTTGTACATGAGTTTATTCACGTTATCGCGTTTTAACTCACGACGCATTTGCGCTTCTTCTTGAGCTTCACCGGCAGACGCATCGGCATCGTATTGCTGTGTGCGATAGCTTTTGATTTCCATGTCCGCCGTCACCGCCTGACCTTCGGCGTTACGCATATTAAACACCAGAGTTTCGATCAACTCGTATTCCGATGCTTTGGCACTGGACGACACACTCAAGGTGCGTTTGTCTGAGTCCACCGACACAATACGCAATTGATACTCGGCGTCTTCAGTGAGCGTCACATTGTTGTTCTTCAACGCATTGGTTAACAGTTTTTGCGTGGTGAAATCCGCCGCCGACATTTCCACGTGCAAAATGCGCAGCGCAGGCGGAATGTTCGCCTGACCGCGAAGATGCCAGCCGCAGGCAGAAAGCAGGCTGATTAGCGTAATGGTTAGGAGTGACGTTTTTAGCATCTGCATCATAGTTGTTCTTTTTTAAAGGCTGGAAGCTTGATGCTTGAAGCCAGAAGCAAATCGGGTTTTAAGGTTGCATACATTTGTATCTTGTAGGTCGGGTAAGGCACGTCACCCGACATAAATGGCGGATGCGCAAGCTTATCCGCCCTACGGTATATGTCGTTTTTTCATTATAAGTTTGTAGCGTGAGCGGCGATGCTCTAACGAGGCGAAGTGCTTTTGAGAACCCGGAGTTTAGCTTGCTAAATGAGGAGTTCGAAAAAGCGCTTCAACAAAGTTAGAGCAAGTAAGCTAGCTACAAATTAGTTAGCGACAATATTTACTAATTTACCCGGCACATAAATTTCCTTGCGAATGGTATTACCCTCAAGGAATTTCTGTACGTTGGCATCTTCTTTCGCCGCAGCGATAGCCGCGTCTTTATCAATGTCGGCGGCTACTTCGACTTTGCCGCGTACTTTGCCGTTAACCTGTACCACTATGGTGATGCTGTCACGGACCAGTGCGCTTTCGTCCACTTCTGGCCATGGGGCGTCTAGCACCAAGTCGTCGTTACCCATTTCTTGCCACAGTACATGGCTTAGGTGCGGCGTAATCGGCGCCAGCATTTTCACGATGGCGACCAAGGCTTCTTTAATGACAGCACGGTTTTGCGCATCGTCTTTTTCAAGTTTTTGCACCGTGTTCATCAGTTCCATGATGGCGGCCACCGAGGTGTTGTAAGCGTGACGACGGCTAATGTCGTCGCTGACTTTTTTAATGGTCTCGTGGGTTTTTAAACGTACCGCTTTTTGCTCGTCGTTTAATGCGTCTTTGTTTAACGCATCAACGTCGCCGCCGCTTAACAGTTCGTTGGCTAAACGCCAAACGCGCTGCAAGAATTTTTGCGCGCCTTGTACGCCGGAGGTAGACCACTCCAACGATTGCTCTGGGGGCGCTGCAAACATGGTGTACAAACGCACTACGTCGGCACCATAAATGTCGATGGCTTCCTGTGGGTCCACGCCGTTGTTTTTCGACTTGGACATTTTAATCATGCCTTCGTGTTTAACTTCGCGGCCTTTCCAAGTGGCTTTGACAATGCGGCCTTTGTTATCGCGCTCGACGATTTCAACTTCGCTGCTTGGAGCCCATTCTTTGCCGCCTTTTTCGTTTAGGTAGCTAAAGGCGTCGGCTAATACCATGCCTTGGCACAGTAAGCTTTTAAATGGTTCGTCGCCCGGTACGGCACCGGTAACGTCGCGCAGCAGTTTGTGGAAGAAACGTGCGTACAACAGGTGCAGAATCGCGTGTTCGATACCGCCTACATATTGGTCCACTGGCAGCCAGTAGTTGGCCTCTTCTGGGTTGACCATTTGCGTGTCGTCTTGTGGTGAACAATAGCGGGCGTAATACCAGCTTGATTCCATGAAGGTGTCGAAGGTGTCGGTTTCACGGAAGGCTTGTTCGCCGTTGAATTCGATGTTTTCAAATTCTGGGTTGTTTTTAATTGGGCTGTTGACCCCGTCCATGACCACATCGGTGGGTAGGATGATTGGCAGCATGTCTTCGGGTGTTGGGACTTGCTCGCCGTTGGCTAGGTTGATCATAGGTACTGGGGTGCCCCAGTAACGCTGACGGCTTACACCCCAGTCGCGCAGACGGTAGTTGGTTTTCACCTTGCCTTTGCCTGCGTTTTCCAACCATTTGGCAATGGCGTCGAAGGCGGCTTCAAAGTCTAAGCCGTCGAATTCGCCTGAGTTAATCAGCTTGCCTTTTTCGGTAAAGGCTTCGGCGCTGAGGTCAAAGTCGGCTGGGGCTTCGATCACTTGGTTAATGTCTAAACCGTATTTTTGCGCGAATTCGAAGTCACGTTGGTCGTGGGCTGGTACGGCCATGACGGCACCTGTGCCGTAATCCATCAGCACAAAGTTGGCGACCCAGATAGGGACTTCTTTGCCGCTGACCGGATGAATGGCGGTCAGGCCAGTGGCCATGCCTTTTTTCTCCATAGTGGCCAAGTCGGCTTCGGCGGTACCGCCTTTTTTACATTCTTCGATGAAGCTGGCCAGTGCAGGGTTGTTGGCAGCGGCTTCGGCTGCCAGTGGGTGACCTGCGGCCACGGCCACGTAGCTTACGCCCATTAATGTGTCTGGACGGGTGGTGTAGATTTCCAAGGTATCTTCGCGGCCTTTGATGCCAAAGTGCATCTCCACGCCTTGGCTTTTACCAATCCAGTTGCGCTGCATGGCCACCACTTGCTCGGGCCATTCGGTTAACTGGTCTAGGTCGTTTAGCAGTTCTTCGGCGTAATCGGTAATGCGAATGAACCACTGTGGAATTTCTTTACGCTCGATGGGGGTGTCACAGCGCCAGCAGCAGTTGTCGATCACTTGCTCGTTGGCCAATACGGTTTGGTCGTTAGGGCACCAGTTCACCGCGCTGACTTTTTTATAGGCCAGCCCTTTTTCGACTAATTTGGTGAAGAACCATTGTTCCCAGCGATAGTACTCTGGCTTACAGGTGGCCAGTTCGCGGTCCCAGTCGTAACCAAAACCTAGGCTGTTTAGCTGGCCCTTCATGTAGGCGATGTTTTCATCGGTCCACTTACCCGGTGCCGTGTTGTTTTTAATGGCGGCGTTTTCGGCAGGTAAGCCAAATGCGTCCCAGCCCATGGGCTGCATGACATTTTTACCCTGCATGCGCTGGTAACGGCTGATCACATCGCCAATGGTGTAGTTACGCACGTGGCCCATGTGCAGGCGACCACTGGGGTAGGGGAACATGGAGAGGCAGTAGAACTTCTCACGGTTAGCGTCGGTGACGGCTTTAAATACCTGATTTTCGGACCAATAGGCCTGAACCTGGGACTCAATTTCGCTGGGGTTATATTGCTCTTGCATGTTTCCGGTCTGGATCTGAGTAGAGTGGAAATAAAGGGCGACATTCTACCCCAGTGCCCCTGCGAATAATACACAGCAGGGCGCAGTGTGCTGCGCGCAATTTGTGCCTTTATGGGCTATTTTGGCGGCGAATTTGGCCTTGGCGGAAATTTTCCAAAACTGGGCCATACTTGGGAGAGGGTTTCTGCCGCGGCGGAGGGGTGTTTGAGCCAGAATAAGCGTGATATGGGTTTGGGCCGACAGGTGCTGCGTTGGCTTTGGATTGGCGCGTTGATGTTAGCGGCGGGCAGCGCGCAGGCGTGCCTGCTCAAAACTGTGTGGGAGCCCTTCGAGCCTTATCAGTACCTAGCTGAAAATGGCACGGTCACTGGGCTAGATATTGATTTACTCAACGCCGTGGCTCGTGAAGCAGGTTGTTATTTACAAATCGAACATGTGCCGTGGAAGCGGGCGCAGGCAATGCTGGGTGTGGGCGCGCTGGATGTGGCCAGTGGTGCGTCTAAGACAGCCGATAGGGAGTCTTTTGCTCGGTTTTCTGAGCCCTATCGCAGCGAGCGCATTGCCGTGTATTTGCGCCGAGCCGATGTGGATAAGTTTCAATTTACCAGTTTGGCCGAGTTGGCAGCCAGCGTGGCCAGAGTGGGCGTGGTTCACGGTTATACCTATGGTGATGAATTTGTCGCGTTGAATAAGCGCAAGGCGTTCCGTGGTGGTTTGTCTTCTGTGCTGTCGGACAACAACAATTTTAAGCGTTTGTTGTCGCGCCACGTGGATGTCGTGCTCATCGAGCCTTTTGTAGCACGTAAGTTAATAGCCGATCTGCCGGATCCCAGCGCGGTTAAACATCATGGCTTAATGATCGAAACCGGCAGCATTTATTTTATGTTTTCAAAAAAAAGCGTCAAAGCCGACATGGTTGAACGCTTTAACCATGCGTTGTCGCGCATAAAACAAAGCGGTGAATATGAGCGCATATTAGCGCGTTATTTTGCAACGCCAGCTGGCGATTAGGGGAAACGACCACCCACCCATTAATTACGAGGTAAGCCTAATGACGTTGATGGGAAAAACACAATCGCTGGCCGTGATGACGGCCGCTATGATGGCTGCATCCGCTTGGGCCGATGGACACAAACCCCAATTCTTCGGCTCCATCAACATGGGTGCAGAGTACCGGCAAATGGAAGACGAAGATGTCTTCCCCTCGCATTTTGATTTGCAAGACGCGTACAGTTATTTAGGCGTTTCGGGCGAACAAAAAATCAATGATGAACTCACCGGTTTTTACTATTACTCGGTTTACATTAATCCGGTGGACGGTGAACTGGGTAAAGCCCGAAACACGGCTTGGTACGGTAAAAATGTGCGCCGCGAACACAACGTAGCGCGGGCCGGTGTGAAAGCCCCTTGGGGGGAATTGTCGGCTGGCCGCACTTGGAACAACTATTACGACCGCATCACCTACACCACAGATCGCTTTAAAAGTGCGTGGACAGGGTTTGATACCTACGCTGCATTTCAGGTGGATCGCACCATTAGTTTTACATCGGCCAACTATGGTGGATTCGATTTTGGTTTTAACCTCGTTAATGGCGGCGGTGAAAATGCCACAGCCGATACGCGCATCATTGTCGGTGTCAGTTACAGCATGGATGGCATGATCCTCAGCTTGGCCTATGACGAAAACGGTGAAGACCCACAAGTGGCAGGTAAAGAAGAAAGCAACGACTTGATGGCGCTGGCGGCTGAATATAGCACGGGGGCATTACGGGTTGGTGTGAAATACGAAATGGCGGGTAAAGGTAACGGCTACGCAACAGCTAGTAATGGCAATGCCGAAGATGCCAGCTTATACAGCGTCATTGTGGGTTACAAAATGGGCAAAGACGAAATTCAATTGCATTATGCCGCAGGGGACTACCCAGGTTATCTACCGGTGAACACAGATGACAACGACGCCACTAAACACGGCGAAGGCTCGCAGTTTGGAGTCGGTTGGAATCGACAAGTAGCGGACAACTTGTTGGTGTTTGCTGAATATCACAGCTCCAATGACTACTGCGTTTACGATCTTTCAACCGGCACAACGGATGCCGACGGCGACGGCGATGCCGATAACAACTTTGGCGATGCGGCAGGCATTAATACGGGCTGCTCTGTATTATCCACTGGCATTCACCTAGGGTTTTAGCGACACATAAATTGCCATAAAACCGCAATCAAATTGAAGTCACTTTGTCATGTTTGAGTAAGGCAAAACAAAGTGGCTTTTTTAGTCTTTTAAAAGTTCGCTTTGGCCCACGAGTTTCAACAATTTGTCGGGTTTCTGTCATATTTCTGCAAGTTTTTTCATCCTTAATCATCAGCACAGTTTTCGAACGCCCTGTTCGTCATGAATGGCTAAACAAGTTAGCTAAGCCATTATGCAATGCATTACTTCACAGGGCACTGGATGCAAACTAGCTGAGGATGAAACCTCCCATGAGCAAGTGTCAGTACGAAGTGATTTTTTACCCGGGTAAAACCCTAACGCCACTGCAACAGCAAACACTGGTGGAGGAGTTGCAACAGGTTGCTGCCTCTTGCTTTAGTCACACACCGAACTACCAAGCGCTATCGGGCGAAAAAAGCGAACTCGAAAAAGCTGTGTTGTGTTTAGGGCGTGACGAAAATGGGCGCCTACTTGGCTTTTGCTCGGCACTGTCTTTGCCGGTGGATGGTCACAAAAATGTACTGCACTTGGGTCTTACTTGCGTGCATCCAGATGCCCGTGGCACGAACATGACCCATCACCTTACCAGTAAGTTAATGCTGAAATACTTAATGAAGGAATCCTTGTTCAGTGAAACCTGGATTACCAACTGCGCTTGCGTGTTGTCTAGCTT
Organism: Pseudomonadales bacterium; assembly: GCA_041589295.1. Lineage (GTDB taxonomy): Bacteria > Pseudomonadota > Gammaproteobacteria > Pseudomonadales > Oceanobacteraceae > Bermanella. The sequence continues at coordinate 17,450 of JBFHVZ010000013.1, read as the reverse complement.
GGGCAACGTGGCCATGTATTTCGAAAACTTATACCCATCACCGTTTGGTCCTAAACAAGCAACACAAAAACATCTGGATATAGCGCGCTCGGTGGACGCGTATCACAGACAATCTATTGCGATAAATAAACGCGCACGATTTAACGCAGAGAAATTTGTATTTGAAGGCAGTGTGGACGGCACCGTATTTGAAAAAGATGCCGACGACCAACGCTTTCACCACAGGGACGAAAGCCTGACCGAGTTTTATCAAAACTTACTTAACTTCGAGCGCGGCGACGAAGCATTGCAAATTGGAAAGGTCAGTTTACTCACCTTTCCCAAATATTTAGTACGCAAAGCCGCCGCTCGAGTGAAGGCCAGCCTACCCGTACGCAAACCGATGGCGGCCTAGGGTTTGCTGTTTTTTAAACCGCCACCAAAGTAACTGGCACGCCGTTCACCGCGGCGTTGCCGCATAACTCGTCCAGTAACAAGTGATCGGTTAAGTCATTCACGCTAACACCAGCGTGTTGTTCGGCCACACGTTGTTGCGTGCCCTCGCGGTTATGACCCCAACCATGGGGAATGCTTACCACGTTCGGCATAATGTCCGTGGTTACTTCAGCATTCAACGTGACCTCGCCAACACGGGATCGTACACACACTGCTTGTCCGTTTTCTATGCCCTGTGCCTGGGCTGTTTGTGGGTGAATCAACAAAGTACAACGGGATTTTCCTTTCACAAGACGTTTGCTGTTATGCATCCATGAATTATTACTGCGTACATGACGGCGGCCCACCAATACAATGGGTTGGTTTTCAACAGGCTGGTGTAAAGCGAAGTGCCTACGCACACGATCAAGGTCGGCTTGATAAAAGGCTGTATTCAATTTCAATTTTTTATCTGCGTGGTGAATCACACTGGGTAAACGCGGCACTAACGGCCCTAAGTCCACACCATGTGGTTGCTTTAATAATTTTTTGGTACTTAAACCAGAGGGCTTTAATAATTGATTAAGTAAAAAGGCCGGCCCTAAATATTCACTGGCCATACGGTTTAGTTTGCTCGCCAAAGTGACTTTGGGTTGCAAGCGTTTGGCTAAGGCTAAATAAATTTGCCAATCATGCTTAGAATGTTTCGGTGCTTTAAATAATGCGTCACTGTATTTTGCAGTGTTGTGCACCGCTAAGTTATGAAAACTCACATCGTAATGCTCGCGCTCTAATGGTGATACTGGCGGTAAAATAATGTGAGCATGTCGTGTGGTTTCATTTAAGTAGTAATCAATGGCCACGACAAATTCAGCTTGCGACAAGGCTTGATCTAACTGGCGACCATTGGGTGTACTCAATACTGGGTTACCGGCAATGGTCATTAACCCTTTAATTTGGCCGTCGCCGGGTTCGAGCATTTCTTCCGCTAACGCCGCCGCAGGAAATTCACCATTAAAATCGGGTAAGCCACGTACACGGGTATGGCGTTTACCTAAGTAACCCGGTCCGCTATTGCGCGTAACATCAATGGCCGCAGAAGAAAACATCAGTCCACCTTCAGCATCTAATCGCCCCGTGATGAGATTGAACATCATAATGAGATACTGGCTAAGCAAACCAAACGTTTGCACGCTGACCCCCATGCGCCCGTAACACACCGCGCTGGGTGCTGCACAAAAATCGGCCACTAACTGACGCAAAACGTGTGCGTCAATCCCAGTTTGTTCAGCCACCGATTCTGCTGTAAATCCTTGTACCATGTTGCGCAAAGGTTCAAGGTCTTCGATGTAAGGTGCTGCTGCGCCTAAGCGAACCAAGCCTTGTTCAAACACCTGATTCACCATCGCCAGCAGCATCAATACATCGCTATTAGGGCGAATAAAATGATGGGTACTTGCCAAAGCAGCGGTTTCTGTGTGTCTAGGGTCGATTACAACCACCTGACCGCCCCTTTGTTTAATGTCTTTTATTTTTTGACGTACATTGGACACAGACATAATGCTGCCGTTGGATGCCACTGGGTTCGCGCCGAAAATCAACATGTGCTGAGTGCGATTGATATCCGGCACGGGAATACGCAACTGATGGCCAAATATATGGTGGCTAACAATATGATGTGGCAACTGATCAACCGAAGTCGCAGAAAAGCGACTACGTGTGTTCAGTGCCTGCAACAAATGGCGAATGTTCAACATACCACCTAGGTTGTGTACGTTGGGGTTGCCCAAGTAAACCGCGAAACTGTTTGCACCGTATTTAGCCTGCAGTGACTGTATGCCCCGTGCTGTTTTATCGAAGGCCTGTTGCCAACTGATGGTACGCCAACCATCAGCGGATCGTTCCATGGGTTCAGTAATGCGATCTGGGTCTTCGTATAAATCCTGAAGTGCAGTGGCCTTGGGGCAAATATACCCTTGGCTGAACGGATCCTGCTCATCACCGCGAATAGATAATATGGTCTGCTTGTCGTGCTCTATGACGATGCCGCACATGGCCTCGCATAAATTACAGGTACGAAAATGCTGTTGGCTCATTCCAATTCCACAATCTTTTTATTCTGACTAACAACATGATGGCTTTTGCTGCATCTGGCTATTGTTAATTTGGCCAAATTGATGGGGCGTTGGGCTGTAAAACAGATAGAAGATTGGCAAATTGGTGTCACCCCTATGGGTGAAGCATGTACTGGGAGATTAGAAGGTGCTATGCGACACAAGGCACAAAGCGCCGCTTAAACCTGCAACTTACGTTCGCAAAATCAAAAAAAACTGTGTTGATCCAGTCAAATAATCAAACAAAGCAGAGTGTATCCCATTGACAGCCTGTTTGTGCGTCAGTTGGCAGCCCGTCATTGAAAACCGTAACTTTTATGGGGAAAAAACGCGGGCTTGATCACAAAAGACCGGGTTACATTCAAAAAATCTAAATTAGTTTTTGAATCGAACTTTGCCGAAATTAAAAACGTACTTAACAATTTTTTATTCACAAAAAATTTCACAAATTAACCGACTGAAAAATTTGTGCTTTGGTTCCCAGTTGCCAAAAACGCCATTTCTATAATCCCCAGCCAAGAAAGCCAGCAACCGTTTCGATCTCGACTCGTACGATAAAAATAAAAAAATTGGCTTTCGCGCAGTACGAATGAACCTACGAATGAACCCTTGCATTCACATTTTATAAGCCAGACAACGAGAGAATAGATTCATGTTTGAGTTACTGAATAGCGGTGGCGCCTTCATGTACGTCATCCTGCTGACATCCATTGGAGCCATGGCCTTGTTCTGCGAACGAGCCTATTTTTTATACGTTAAACTAAATCTAAATATGGATTCTGCATATCAGCGTGTTGCTGTACTGCTGGAAAAATCCAACTACCGTGCAGCCCTCGAAGAAATCAATCGTTATCAGCATCACCCATTAGGTCGCACATTAAAAAGTGGTTTAATCAAAGCGGGTAAACGCGATAAAGAAATCGAACAAGCGCTACAAGAAAGCATACTGCGTGAAATGCCGCCGCTTAAACAACGCGTGAACTACTTAAGCATGTTAGCCAACGTGGCGACCTTGTTAGGTCTGCTGGGTACCATCATTGGTCTGATCGCCGCATTCGCCGGTGTTAGTGGTGCATCTGCCGCGGAGAAGCAACAGATACTAGCCGACGGTATTTCCGTGGCCATGTTTACCACCGCATTTGGATTGATTGTTTCTATCCCATGTCTTGTAGGTTTTTACTTCTTAAACAACCGTGGTGACTTCATCATCGAAAAAATTGATGAGAAATCCCTTGCGCTGTTTAACGTATTGGCCAGCCTAAAACGTGAGAAATAATCATGGCGGCCCTAGGACAGCGACGCCGTAAAGCAGGCGATTTAGATGTAGAAATCGACATGGTACCAATCATGAACATGTTTTTGGTGCTTATTCCTTTCTTATTGTCGTCGGCCAGCTTTTTAAATTTAAAGGCCATTAACACCTCTGTGCCCGTGCAGGCCGAAACCGCTTCGGCAGCACAACCTGAGCAAGACAAAAAGCCCGACATAAAAATTACTGCGACGGTGAAACTGCAACCGTCCATGATCAAATTAGAAGCAACATCCAGCGAGCTGAGTGAAGACAAACTAAAAGCACTAGATGCCTTAGTGGTTAAAGACAGCAAAGGACAATACCAATACGCCGATCTAGCGGAAGCCTTGGGCAAAATTAAACAAGGCTATCCCAAGAGTGATACGGTTATTTTGGTGCCCAGTGACAGTATTTTGTACGACGACATTGTGGCAACCATGGACGTGGCTCGACAGTTTGGGGAAGAAAAACTTTTCCCCAACGTGGTGATATCTGGACAGGTGCAGTGAGGTAACAAAATGGCCTTAGGAAATGCACTAGCAAACCGACCAAAACAGCAAGATGCCACACTGAACATTACCTCTATGATGGATATGTTCACCATCATCGTATTCTTTTTGCTGTTTTCGTATGCCGAAAAACCCGATGAAATCGATGTCGATAAAAACGTAAATTTGCCTGAATCTAGCTCGCAATTTAATTATGTGAATTCCGTAAAGCTGTTTTTAAGTGAAAACCAAGTAAAGCTAGAAGACCAAGTAGTCGCTGCCATTGCCAATGGCAAAGTGGTTGGACTTGACCCAGACAACGCCAAGGCATCCAACCTATACGCGGCGCTGGCTAAGCACAAAGAAAAACAAGTAAACGAAGCCAACCTGCAAGCACAAGAAAACGGTGAAGAGGCAAAAACAGACTTTCACGTACTGTTTTTCTGTGACCGAAAACTGTCATTCAAAACCATGAACAGCATAATCAAAGTCGCAGCCGAGGCAGGCTATCCAAACTTTCAGTTAGCCGTACTGGAGCAATAAAATGAGATGCCCGTCTGTTGCTTTGCTAATAAAAAGTCTGTCTTTCTTTTGTATTTTTGGCGCTTCGTTAAGCCATGGCGAAGACGAAGAAAAGGGCCCTAGCAACCGTATTGATTTTGGCAACTCATACGTACAAGGCCAATCCATAAAATCTGGCGCTGTGTATTTGATGAATCGTAAAAAAAATCAAATACAAAGTATGTTGGAAAAGCGTGAAAGCTATCGTGACGACATTCTGGCCGATTACCCCGATCTGTATCAGCCAGCAGACCTAAAGAATTCGAATACTAACCAGCCCACCCACTAAGACACAGGTCTTAGCCGAAGTGGAAGGCAGTCAATAAAACCATGAGTGCAAACAACGCCATTAAACAAAATCAACCGCAGGCCAAGGATGACGCAGCTGTCACCATTAGTCTGCGTAATCAACACGTGGATGTTGCTAAACTCAAACCCGAAGCCAAGTCCAAACTCATTGACTTTCTGACTGTGTTGCATGAACAAAATGCGCAGAGCATGCAGCAAACCCCTCAACCTGTGGATAACATGTCCTCCGGCTATGATGAGTTAATTAGCTTGGTGACAAGTGAGCTCAATCACGATGCATTATCCGAAGCGGGTAAAACCAAGCTAATACATTTGCTACATGACCGCGTTGAACAGCAAAACCGATGGTTGCAAGATGGCACTATCTCTCCGGCCAATGCCGCGCAATCAACAGATTTAAAACCCGCGAATCGTGAAAAAGCCGAACAAAAAAACGCACATAAAATCTCGCATAAAACCACGCAAACGGAGCGTCCGTTAAATCGTGCGACGGTTCACGTGCCGACACAAGCGAAAGACCCGTTTAAGCCCCAGTCACGCTCGGCTGCCCAACCTGATCGACAAACAAAACCAGCCGCTAACCTAGCCAAGCCAGCTGTTCGCAAACCAATTGCACTGGAGAAAACGCCAGCCCAAGAAAGTCGTTTATCGTTAGGCGGCTCTATTGATGCCAAAGCGCTTAGCGGAAAAAACCCATCGCCTAACGCGGAAAATGCTGTTGCTGCCAAAACAGCGAGTCAAGCAGCCAATGGTATTCAGCGTTTTAGCGAGCACTTAACGAATCTGTTACAGGCTGTTAAACAACAGGTAGAAAATCGTTTAAAGGCGTTGCGTAAACATGAACAAGCCAGCGCTCAAAGTGGGCACGCTGTCGCCACACCTTCGCAAGAAGCGCTAGCGTTTACGCCTGCGAAATACGATCCCAATGAAGATTTAGAAGACGACGAAGAAGACGACGAAGTCGATCACGAATCCCTTTTTGCCTTAAAAGAACATTACAACCAGCACAGTCAATACCATTGGCCTGTGGTGCAAGATGACTTGGTGATTGAAGTTGTGCACTTAAATCAAAGTGAAGTTAAAGACGTTACCTATTTAAGCAAGGGGCAGAGTTACCAAATACCGTTAAATAACAAAACGGTGACCTTGGCGAAAAATAAAGGCAACAATCAATGTTTGTACTTTGTTCATGGCGACGAATTTAGTGGTGAAATTCGCCAGCGCGCCAACGGCAAATTAAATGTGTACCCATTAGTTGAACAAAGTAAAACCTTGTTTAGCGGTAAAGTGGGTCAGGAAGAGATTCCGCAAAAATGTGATGTTTGCATGCGTCATGGGCAAGACACCTATGTAATTCGCAGTAAGTTCCCCATTGCTACGCCAGATGTGGTCCGTGCCGAAGAAGATTTCAAACCGTTTTACAAAAGTCTAGCGGGCTCAACTGGCTTTCACTTATTTGTTCTTATTATGTTGGCCTTGTTCGTTAGTATTGAAATGCCAAAACCAGAACCAGAGCCGCAGTTCGTAAAGATGGAGCTACCTAAGGTCGAACCGCCAAAACCAGAGCCTAAGCCAGAACCAAAACCTGAGCCTAAACCGAAACCCAAGCCAAAGCCGAAGCCAGAACCCAAACCTGAGCCGAAGCCTAAACCAAAACCAGAGCCTAAGCCAAAACCCAAACCGCAAACCAAAGCGGAGAAGAAACCAGAGCCTAAAGCTAAGCCCAAAGCAGGTGGCGGTAAGCAAGGTAATGTAGAAAAGCGCAACGTAAATCAAACCGGTTTACTGGCAGCGTTAGGCACTAAATCTGGAGATAAACCAGGACCAAAACAAGCGTTGGCAAAAGTCACTAGCTTAGACGCCGTGAAATCACCAGCCAGTTCTTCGCTGACCGTTGCAGGTTTAAAAGCGAAAGTCGGTGATTCTCGTATGACGTTGCCAACCGGCGAATTGATTACCAGTAAAGGTGCTGCGGATGTTTTACGCAGTGGTGGTGTAGGCGGTAAAGGTTCGGTAGCCGCGTTACAGCGTGGTGGTACAGGCAATAAGTCTGTGCGATCCATGGTCACGGCCGACATGACCAAGCGTGTAAAAATTCAGGGCGGTCTCAGCCGCGAACAAGTTAAGCGCGTAATCGACGCCAATATGGATGACGTGACCTACTGTTACGAAACCGCACTAATGGGGACACCTAGCCTTGCAGGTAAGATCGTCTTTGAATGGAAGGTACTGGCCAGCGGTAGTGTAGGGCAAGTCAATATTAAAAGCTCGACCGTACAGTCTGATGATATTCACTCCTGTATTAAGTCGGCCATTAAGTCTTGGCAATTTCCACAACCCAGCGGTGGCGCTTCTGTGGATGTTTCCTATCCATTTATCTTTGACACGGTCGGGTTCTAATGAACCCGACCTACAAACGACAAGGCGAGTTTTCGTCGTGGTATAACCTTGTGGTCACGTTATGAAATTAATTCAACTAACAACCTTATGCTGTTTGCTCACTGCCATTTTTGCTCAGCAAACGTTGGCAGAAACCTTGTTCGACCAAGAAACCGTGTCTGTGATTCAAGACCGAATTTACGATCGTAAGCACGAAATCAACTTAAACCTTGGCTACATTCCAGATGACGATTTTTATGAAATGAATCCTATTGGTGTGGGGTATACCTATCACTTCAATAAACATCTCGCGTGGGAAGTGGGGCGTGCTCAATTTGTTAGCAGTTACGAAAAACCACTGAAACAAGACCTTGAAACCGAATTTTCGGTGACGCCGGAGCAATTTGATCGTTTGACCTACATGGTGCACAGCACGTTATTAGTCAAACCCACCTACGGCAAAGATGCCGTTTGGGACAGCACCATACTGAATCACGAAAGCTATTTAGGGTTAGGTGCGGGTATCGCCAACTATGAGCGCGAATACAGTGTAGGTGAACCCACAGACGAAACCGTGTTTTCGGTGACGGCGGTCATGGGCCGCAAATACTTTTTGTCCAAACGCTTTGCCCTCAACCTTGAAGCTAAGACCTATACCAACTTTAAAGACGTAAAGACCGAAACCCATGTTTATTTAGGGTTTGGTCTAAGCTATCGCTTTAACTTCTCAGACCGCCACAACACGGTACGTCAAACCACTCATTCGGTTTATCAGTATTTGGAAACAGATCATGATGACTAAACTTGTGTGGATACCCGCGCTTTGCGCTTGGGCAATATGGTTACTGCTTTCTGCACCTAATTCGTTCGCTATGGATGCCGAAGCAACAGCCATGACGGCGCCCTCGCCAGAGGTGTCTGTAGACAATTCTCCGAATCAAGCCCGAGAACAAGCCCTAGAACAAGCACCAGGGCAAGCAGCAGCGACAGAGGGTCAAGCACAAGCGTCAAACGAAGCACCTCAACCTGTGCAAATTGAAGAAGTCGAAATCAAACCGCAAGCGCTATTTAAAAACGCCTATGTGGAATTTAAAGCCGAACGTTGGCAGGAGGCTGCAACTGGATTCCTTGCCTTTATTCAGGCTACCTCTGTGGATGAACGCAATTACGAATGGGCGGAGTTCTTTCTTGGTATTTGTTTAGACAAGCTAGGATTTAGTCACGCCGCAGTAGATCGTTTTTCGAATCTGGCAGCCCGTAAGCCCAATACTAAAATCGTCAGCTATGTGCTCGACATGTTCGAAAAAATCAGTCGCACTCAAGCGTTTGACTATGACCAAGTCATTTTACAAGTAGTTAACGATAAGGATTACGGTTTTATTAGTGGCCCGTTAGAGGGCTTTGTTCACTACTATCAAGGCATACAAGATTGGCAAACCGGTCACCGAGATTGGGCGCAGGATCACTTTAAACGCATTCCTCAAGACAGTTTGTACTACCCAAGGTTTCTATTTCATCAAGCCATATATGCCATACAAGCAGGAACACCGCGACAAGCATTGGCTGACCTTGCACAGGTATTACAGCACCCTAACTTAGAAGAGGACTTAGCCGACGAAGCGAAATGGGTGGCAGCGCGCTTACACTATGAATTGGGCGAACATAAAGAAGCCGCCTTTTTGTATCAACAAATTAAACGACCCGTTGTTCAGCAGGCATCGTTTTTATTAGAACGTGCGTGGATCGCCTATCAACAAAAAGATTACGAACGCTCTATGGGATATTTATATGCGTTTGATGCGCCCAGCTTTCGTCAGTTCTTTACCCCAGAATATTACATTTTAAAAAGTTTTATCTATAAGGATGTCTGTCACTACGAGTCTGCACTATCCGTCGTGACCGAATTTCAAAATCGTTATGGTCGATCTCTGGAAGCCATCTACGACCGTAAGAAAGAAACAGACCAAGAAGGTGAAGAGCTACTGTTCGTAATATTGGCGAAAAAGCCTATTAAAAAACGCTGGGCATTCATTCAATTACTTGAACAAGAGCGCGCACTTATTGACGACCTAGATTCAGACGAACTGGCCAGCTACGTCTCTGAGGTATACCAGTTACAGGTAGATGAAACCAGTTACGAATTGCGCAAGCAAATTGAAGCAGCTTATGCAGAGCACGCTAACGAGCTACTGCAATACGAAGAAGAATCCAATCTCATGCGCTATGAAATTGGTGTGGATATGTACCAGCGAGTGGCGCAGGCCAGCTATCAGCCTAGTCCTCAAGTGCAGCCTTTTGGTGGCACACTGGGTGAGCGCAAAACCCAAGGGAATCAAGACGACAGCCGTGTCAAATATGCCTTTCAGCACGAATATTGGAACGACGAGTTAGGTCACTATCAGGTTGATTTGCCGAATAATTGTAAGTCTTTTGAAGACTGGGATTTGTTTTTCGAATGAAGTTGAACAAGGTATGGCCATTGGGCCGCAGCATTAGGTACAGCTTAGGTCTGCTGTTGCTCAGTCAAACGTTGGGTAATAGCAGTATAGCGTTCAGCTTTTGGCCGTTCTCTGGCGATACTGACGCCGATACGCCAGCGCAGCAGTCAAACCAACTGCAAAAGCGTCCAGAGCTTGATAAATACGGTTTTGAAAAAGTTGATAAAACCGAAGAGCAGGAGCGACTCATTGCAAAATTTACCCGCGACCGTGAACAGTTGGATAACGCAATTGAAAACACTAAGGCATTGATTCACCAATCCCAAGGCAAACCCTATTTACCTGAGTTGTACTTACGGTTGGCCGAGCTGTATATCGAAAAATCCCGCGTGGCTTATTTTTTACGCCGCACCGAATCCGGTGCCGCGGTACGCAATCAACTGGACTCGTTGGAATCCAATACATTAAAAAGTCAGGCCATTGAAACCTACAAACGTATTATTCACCAATACCCTGAATTCAAAGACATGGACAAGGTGCATTTCTACCTTGCCCACGAATTTCGCGAGCTAAATCGTTTAGATGAAATGGTAGAGCAATACCAAACCATCATTAAAGGGTTTCCTAAAAGTGAGTTTGTCGCCGAAGCTCACTTGCTTTTAGCGGACTACTATTCTGGCAAAAAGAACTTAACCGCTGCGAAAAAGCATTACTTATCGGTATTGGATTATCCACAAAGCAGTGCCATTACCATTGCGCAGTACAAGTTAGCTTGGGTACACATTAGTAAAAAAGAGTATGCCGAGGCCATTGTGCTGCTAGAAAAAAGCGTCAAAGGCCCAGGTGCAGGAAAGGAAGTGGAAGTCGATACCTATGGCCGAGTCGACATACGCGCCGAAGCGTTTAATGACATGGCGTTTGTATATTCCAATCACTATAAAGAGGCTACCCCAGATCAGGCGCTGGCCTATTTTAAAGATTACGCATGGTCACGACCTGCATACATAGTGGTACTAGAAAAGCTAGCCTATCGCTATCTAATTAAAAAGAAGTGGCAACACGCAGCGGTTATCTATCGTGAATTGTCAAATATTCAAAGTGAACCATTAAAGCTATTGGAATACGCCGATCAAATTTACACCGCTGTGCGTGAACTAAAGTCTTACGAAAACGCCTATGATGATGTGCGTGTGGTGGTGGCTGCACTGCGTCGTATTAAATACAGTATCCATGTTGCCGAAGAGGTTAAGCAGAAAGCGTACAAAGACTATGAGATCTTTGCCCGTGACGTGTCCACCCAATTACATGCCAAAGCCAAGCGGACAAAATCTCAACAAGACTTTGTTCGCAGTGCCGATGCCTATGAACTGTACCTAGACTTTTTCACGCAAAGTGAGCATTACGCTGCCATGCAGTTAAACCATGCCGAAGCCTTATTTAATGCAAAGCGCTTTACCGAGGCAGGCGAAGTATATGAACAGTTGGCAGCAAAAAGCGATGACGAAAACATCAAGCAAGAGCATTTATACAGTGCCACCTTGTCCTTCTACGAAGCACTAAAGTCACGCAAGCAATTAAATTACTACGAAACAGTATTAGCACAGTCCGGTTTGGCGCAAACCGGGGAGCAATATGTCAATACCTTTCCTGATTCCAAGCATGTACCTAATGTGGTGTTTAACGTAGCGTGGATTCGTTACGACGAAGGTAAATACGCCGAGGCTATTGCCGAATTCACTCGCTTTATCGAAAAGTATCCAACAGGTAAAGAAGCAAAAGCGGCAGTACAGCTTATCGTTGACGCTTATACCGTGATGGAAGATTTTGAAGGTCTAATTGCTTTTAGTAAAACGCTGCAAACCAATAGCGCCATTGCCATGTCAGTGCGCCAAGGTGTGGCCGAACTGGCAAAAACCGCAGAAGCCAAAATCGTCAGTAACCTAACGGTGGCTTCTATCGAAGACTGGGAATCGGGTAAAGACGAACTATTGGAGTTCGCACAAAAACATAAGTCCTCGGCCATGGGCGCACAAGCACTTAACGCCTTATTTATCTCAAGTAAAGAGAAGAACGACATCGAGACCATGCAGGTCACTGGACAAAATATCATTGCAAATTATCCAGAATCGCAAGATGCCGAGAACGTACTAAACGCCATGATCGAGGCATCCATTCGTACGTCGCAATACCGAGTGCTTGCCAGTAACTTAGAGCAATATGCCCGTCACTTTAAGCAAAAAGCCAATGCCCGCGACTTTTTAATGCAAGCTGCGCAAATACGTCAAAGTCTAAATCAACCGGCGATGGCCAATGGTTTGTATCGTACTCTACTAAGTCAATATCCATTGTCAGGTGGCCAGCGACGTGATCTTGCCGTGGCCATGGCCAAGAACGAATTGGAGCGCGGTAATCCAAAGGGCGCAATACAAGCGTTAGAGCCACAACGTCAACAATTAAAGGGTGAAATGAAAGTAGATGTGGATGCTCGCCTTGCGAAATTGTACTGGGACCTAGGTGACACGCAGCGTGCTAATCACTATTTGCAATCAGCGCTTGCTGGTTACCAGTCTGGTCACGGCCAAGATAATGCCGCGGTAAAAGAAAATTTAGCCAGCCTGTATTTCGACAGCGTCAGTGACAGCATTGCGCCGTACATGAATACGCGATTGCAAGGCGTCATCGACAACCAAGTGGTGGCCACTAAAACTCAACTGTTTGAGCAACTGCAAAATGGCTACTACAGCATTTTGGATTTTCAATCACCGGAGTGGAGCCTACAGGCACTGTATCGTCTATACGATGTGACCATCGAATACGCTAACTTTTTAGAAGGTGCACCGCTGCCGGACATGAGTGGCGAAGAGAAAGCGCAGTACCAAGCTATTATTGCGCAAAAGGTGGCTGAGTATCGCGGTGAAGCACAGCAGTTTTTGCAAACGGGTGAACAATTGTCCGAGCGTTTGCAATCCTTTAATCGCAAGTTGGCCTCATACGATGTGGCCAGTGAAGCACAAGAAAACACAGCCAAATTTGCACCGACTCAGTCACGTCAAGAGATCGGTATAAATGCGTTCCAAGATGAAGACTTGCGTACGTTACATAACCTAGTTTCCCATGACCCCAACGATGCCAGTGCCGTCTTCGATTTAGCTAACAGTTATTATCAAAAAGGTGACATGGGGCAAGCGCAAGTGGTTATTCAAACATTGCTGCAAACCAATCGTTCAAGTGATGCAGAAATTAAAGCCAATGCCTACACGCTGGCTGGGCTAACGGCTATCGCCAATGGGCAGGATACCTTGGCGCGTCAGTATTTCGAGCAAGCTCTAGAAGAAGAGCCAACTCATGGCGCGGCGTTGGTCAATTTGGCAGCACTATGGCAACACTATGGTTTTGCCGACAAAGCTAAGCAGTACCTAACCAAAGTTGGATCTGTGCAAGGCTACGAAAACCTAATTCATAAAAAAGCACATAACCAAGCGTTAGCGAGTCAGTGATGAAAGTAATCCACCTAGTTTTATTGATTTTATGCGCAGTGCTTTCTGGTTGTTTGCGTAATACCGCCACACCGGAAGAAAAAGACAATTATCAGGTTCCTGATCTCTTGGTGGATACAGAAACTTATTGGCCTGCCCAAGCGTTTTTATCACCGCAGCGTGATGGTCTTATGTCAGCCAATCTCAGTGCTGTGATGGATGCGCAGGACCGTATCCATGTGATTTATTACGAAGCCACGGAAGAAAAAAATGAACACGCACAAGCGCTTTACAATTTGCAATATCGTGTCTGGCACACCCAGAGTCGCCAGTGGTTAACAGAGTCGGCAGAAACGATTGTGCAAAGCTATCACACAGACCGTATTAGTCTGGCTTTAGATGCGCAGGGCAAACCGTTTGTCAGTTTCCGTGGGGGCAATGCCAAAGCATGCAACGGCGGAGTGGTTGAAAGCGATGCAATGTTTGCCACTAAAGAGGGTGATGCTTGGCAGGTCTATCAAGGTGCCATCGGTTATGTGGAGCGCTCGGCCGGTCCTTTATTGGATGGACACGCGGGTGGCAAGGCTCATATTGCTCTCGACAGTGCTGGCAACGTGCATCTCATCTATCAGTTTTTGTACGAAGGATGTGACGAAAATAACTTCCGTTACCCCGATTTATTTTACGCGCAAAAAACACCGCAACAGTTTGCACAGGATAATCGCCGCGATGCTGACATAGAGGAACAAGTTAGTGGTAACGACTACGAGCAGGGCGGTAACTATCAAAACACCACAGGGTATGTAGCAGATTTAATCATCAACCAAGATGATCAACCCTTGGTGTTTTACTATGCCGACCATGCCGGTGCCCTAGGCGAAGGCCTTTATATGGGCTATCGAGAGGCGGATGGCAGTTGGCATACCGAAATCGTGCTAGAAGGGTGTGAAGTGTATGACGTGGTTGCTGGGCAAGCCGAAAACGGAGATTTGCATGCGTTTTACGTCGTGGATGACTGTGCTGCTAACGTAAGTCGATACGAGGATGATCGCTTTGTTTTAATGCACAGCACTAAACGAGCAACGGCAAATGGCAACACCGATCAAAGTTTAACAGAGCCTGAAGCTGCAACAGCAAAATGGCAAACTGGTTATGTAATTAATCAGGTATATGTTGGGGGGATCCATCGACACTTGGCAATGACGTTTAACCGCTTTAATCAACCACAAGTCGCTTTTTACGAACTGCAAACTTACGCAGGTAACGAATTAAAAAACTTAGTATCTGTGGCACTAAATGAAGCGGGTACTCAGTACCTGAGATCCGACGTTGCTAAATGGCAAGATATAGGTCAGTACAGTCAAATGCTAACGGACAGTCAAGGTGATGTTTACGTCATTAGCTATGACACCTTGCGTCATGGTTACTATCTGTTTAAGCAAGGCAATCAGCACTGATAAAAAAGATGTAATCTATGCGTAGCGCCCAAACACTAGTTTTAAGCACAGAAGATCAGCTTCGCCTCGACTGGATTTTGGAGTGTCGTCAAGACAATCCAAAGTTAGTTGAGCGTGCCAAAATCGTTTTGCTCGCAGCAAAGGGCGTAAGTAATATTGATATTGCCCATCAACTCAATATAACACGGCAAAAAGTTGCGCGTTGGCGTCAGCGTTTTATTGAGTTAGGTTGTCAAGGAATTGAAAAAGACGCTACACGCCCTGGGCGAAAGCCTGAATTAAAATCAGACCTGATTAAACAAGTGATTGAGCTTTCGCTGTCCGGTGAAAACACCAGCAAAAATAATTCAGTAAGTTCAGCACTGACACAGCAAGAAATTGCCAAAAAAGTAGGCGTCAGTGCTTCCTCTGTATCGCGTATCTGGAAACGTTACGGTATCCAGTCCGCCAATTCTTAAAAAATTAATTTTAGTTAAACAATATTTCATAAATAACTAAACTTTTTTTGAAGTTGTTTTTTTTAAACCTTATAACTTTTTTGAATGTTACGTTCTGTTGGATTACTGACTCACCCTGTGTTCTGGTTCTCATACAGGGTGTAGAACCCTTCCCTCTCTTGTCTTGATATTCCCTTTAATATGGCCTCACTTATTAATGATGTCCTGTTGCACCAATTGCCACTACGGCGTCCCCTGAATGGGTGAAAGGACGAAAGCATTCGTTTTTTGGAGGCCTAAATGAAAAAAGCATCACTTCTATTTTTAATGGCAGCGCATTGCGCAGTTATATCAACCAACGTATTGGCAGAAGAAACGTTGAACGATGATTACTTTGATGAATGCGCAAATGACGTGTGCGGCGCCCCGCCAACTGGCGGTTCGCAAAATGGTGGTGGACCTATTGTTATTAAATATGACTTAGGCCCAACGGTCTCCGTGGATGAAGACTACGACGCCGATGGTTTGCCGGACACTTACGACAACTGCCCAACCACACCTAATGGCACAACCACGCGCATCACCACCAATGGTGATGGTGTGCCCGATGAAAACGGCAGCTTTACCCAAGTTGTACTGGTCACCGAAGCCTATGCCAACCGCGATGGCGATGACTATGGCGATGCCTGTGACAACTGTGTTGCCGCTGCGAATAACGATCAACAAGACATTGATGGTGATGGTGTAGGCGATGCTTGTGACGGCGACAAAGACGGTGACGGTATCGTTAACGAACAAGATAACTGCCCATTGTTTGCTAACCCAAATCAAGCCGATGGCGATAACGATGGTCTTGGCGATGTGTGTGACAACGACGATGACAACGACACCATTCCAGATGACGTGGATAACTGCCCTGATGTAGCCAACCCAGACCAAAAAAATTCGGATGCATACATGGTGGGTGACATTGCAGGTGATGCCTGTGATTTAGATGCAGACAACGACGGCTTTTTAGATGATGGCGTAGACCTTTGTTTAAATGCACGTTCTGACAAAAACGATGACACAGACGAAGATGGCATTGGTGATGTGTGCGACAACTGCCCATCAATCGCTAACCCAGACCAGTTAGACAGCAACGACAATGGTATTGGCGATGCGTGTGAAGCTTAATATTTTTCACAGACTGCGCAGCGTTTTGCTGCTAGGCCTTGTGGCCATGGTATTGGCGGGCTGCAAAGAGCAGCCGCCGTTAGAGTGGACGCAAGAACGCAGTCAGGCACAGATTAGCGGTCAGTTTTTAACGAAAGACCCAGACACCATTGTTTACCCGGTGAAAGTGCTATTTGCCATTGATTGCTCTTTGTCTATGGGGCATGAAATTGACGGGAAAAAGGTGGGAGCTGATCCTGCGTCTTTGCGTATTCAGGCCGTCAGCGATTTCATCAAAGAATACAATGTTAATGACAATATCTCGTTTGAAATTATGCTGTGGAGTGCCAATGTGTTTGAGCGTACGCGCAATGAAAATGGCAATCCTGGTTTTACAAAAAATCCAAAGGAAATTGAGCGCGTTTTAAATCGAGCCACGCCGGACAGCTTTACAAACTACACAGGCACCTTGGCAGAAATTCATAGCGATATTCAGCGCGATATTAACTTGATGCAACAATCAACCAACCTTCAGCGCACGAAGTACATAGTTGTATTTTTGAGTGATGGTATTCCTCAGGGGATCGGTGACCAATCAGATAATCGCTTGCAGCAGCAAGTTGATGCCATGGTGGATATGGCGCGCCTAGCCGACGTTGGTAGCTTCAGTTTTCATACCTTTCTTTTGCTAGGTGGCTTTGACCCTAACAGCACGGGCCAAGCGCAAAAAGATCAGGCGACGGTCACGCTTAAGAAAATGGCTGAGTCGGGCGATGGTCGTTTTACCGAATTTGAAAATGCTCAAGCCATCGACTTTTTGAATTTAGTGGACTTGCGCATTTCGGTTGAATACATGTTGAAGTACATCATCGCTTACAACATGAATACGAAACCGGGCACTGAATTAATTCAGTTAGATACCGATGGAGAT
>JBFHVZ010000012.1:0-30669 GCA_041589295.1 Pseudomonadales bacterium | reverse complement strand
TGCAGTGTGCTGATGGTCGTGATGCTCATAAAACACTCGTTCCAGTTAATAGATCGCGTATGGTCCTGATCTGGATGGGCGAAGTCAATTGCCTTTTATATCGTCAGGGCAGGGAAACAGATCATTGGGGATATGGGCCAGATATTGTTGCAGCGGCTGCTTGTCTGGCAGTAGTAGGTCGGGGTTTAGATCCGCTAAGGGATACAATACAAAACTCCGTTCCAGCATAAAGGGGTGTGGTACGGTCAATCTTGGTGTGCGGATTTGGCTGTTGTTATAGAGCAGTAAGTCGAGGTCTAGTGTACGCTCGCCCCAATGGCGCTGGCGCACCCGGCCATGATGCTGTTCTAGGGATTGCAGTAAATCGAGCAAATGGTGGGGCAGTAGGTGAGTACGGACTTCGGCTACGGCGTTGACATAGTCCGGTTGATCCTGTGGTCCCACGGGTTTGCTGCCGTACACACTGGAAAAGCGCACCTCAAATAACTGAGGGTGTGCGCTTAACTCGGCCATGGCTTGGCGGATTTGTGTCAGTGGTTCGCCCAAATTGCTGCCCAAGCCTATGTAGGCCAGTGCTGGGGTTCTCACGAATCTCGATCCTGACGGCGGCGGGGTTTGCTAGAACGCTTGCGGGGTCGATCGTGGTTTCGGCTGTCACTGCGGCTGTCGCCGCGACTATTTCCTCGGCCGCGTCCACGTCCTCGACCTTCGCGCAGGCCATCCGTCATTTGCTGCTGAGAGATGGGGTTTTGCTTTTGGTAGTCGGTCCACCAACGGCCCGCTTGATCTAAGGACTCGCCAGATTGTTCACGCAGTAACAAAAAGTCATAGGCGGCGCGGAAGCGCGGGTGGCTCACAATAGATTCAATCTGCTTCGGCTGGCGACGAATCAAACGACGCTGTAAATCCCAGATTTCACGCATGGGCGTGATGAATCGACGGGGAATGGCGGTGCGCGCTTGCTGGTTGGTGATCACACTGGAGCCAGCCTGATGTAAGGCGGGTACATGAGGGCAACCTTCGTCTTCTAGTCGTTGTGCTTGCTTCAACATGGGTGGCCACAGCATCACGGAGAAAATAAACGCAGGTGTCAGGGTTTTACCTTGAGCCACACGTTTATCACTGTTGATAAGGGCTTGCTCGACAAACTGTTTGGCAAATGGGTCTTCGTCGATGCATTGCTGGGTTTGCGGGAATAGCTGAGCGAACAGATTGTATTCCTGCATTAATTCATAGGTCTGCATGGCTTGGCCGGCCATAAATAGCTTGAGTACTTCTTCGAACATGCGTGCCGAGGGAATGTCTCTCAGCAAGGGTGCAAGCTCGCGAATAGGCGCTGCGGTTTTGGCTTCGATGGTGAAGTCCAGTTTGGCGGCAA
Source organism: Pseudomonadales bacterium (assembly GCA_041589295.1). Classification (GTDB taxonomy): domain Bacteria; phylum Pseudomonadota; class Gammaproteobacteria; order Pseudomonadales; family Oceanobacteraceae; genus Bermanella. Next base: position 29,291 of record JBFHVZ010000012.1, on the reverse strand, counting down.
AGCGCACTGCGCGCAGCATACGCACAGGGTCTTCACGGTAGCGAGTTTCGGGATCGCCAATCATGCGCATGCGGCGCAATTTAATGTCGTCGATGCCACCGGCATAGCTGTGAATAGAGAAATCTTTAATGTCGTAATACAGCGCGTTCACACTAAAGTCGCGGCGTACTGCATCTTCGTCGATGTCGCCGTACACGTTGTCGCGCAGCAGCATGCCGCTGTCAGAGGTCTTGGCCAGCTTCTCGTTGTCACCTGCCGTGCTGTGATGGGCACGGAAGGTGGCCACTTCAATAATGTCGCGACCAAAGGTCACATGCACTAAGCGAAAGCGACGACCAATTAAACGGGAATTCTTAAATAGACGGTGTACTTGTTCTGGTGTGGCGTTTGTTACCACGTCAAAGTCTTTGGGGGACTGACCGAGCAGCAAATCGCGCACACCGCCACCCACCAAATAGCCTTCGTACCCCGCTTTTTTCAGACGGTACAACACCTTGAGGGCGTTCTCGCTGATATTGGTTCGGGAAATACTGTGCTGCTTGCGAGGGATGATTACTGCCTCATCATCGGCGCGGGCAGGTGTTTTTTTCAGCTTGGAAATCAGGCGCTTAAGCATGTATTTGGTCTGTCGATGCTAACCGTAGGTCTATTAATGACGAAAAGACGGGGAGTGTACAGGAGCATGGCCTAAATACAAAATTCAGCGTCAGCAGTCCTATCTTCTGAGTCGTCCTCAGCGCACCCCTTGTGGGTGTTAGGGCGATATGTATGGGCGACATATGTGGATGAATATGGCGTGGTGCTGGATGTTTGGTGTTTGGAAAATAAAGGTGTGTTGGGTATTTGATTAAAAAGAGAGAGGAAATAATAGGGCTGACGGCAGCGTTATTATTGTTATTGGTGCTGCGCGTCGGGATTCGAATACTTTCTTATTTTTATTATTGAAGACGAATTGTGTTTTGAGTGTATCGTACAACCTAGTTGTTATTTTTAGTTGTTGGTGTCACTACACACTCAAAACACGAATTCTGGGCGCCTGTTATTTTTATTATGCTGGCTACAGATGGGCGGTAACGTTTTTTATTTTTATTGATGTTACGGGTCCATCTGCACAGCTAGAACTTTTTTATTTTTATTAGTGCTCGTGCTGTTGTGCCCTAATAAGAGCAGATACCGTGCCAAAAAAATAAACCCCTTTAAAATCAATAACTTATAGATAATTGAAACTTTTTTTGGCGGTGGGTGTCAGGAGTTTGTTACCACACATCCCGCCAAGTAACAGCTCTGTGGGGCTATTGGTAACGTGGGTAACAAAATTGGCGGTAACGGACTTTGTTTGTTTTTTGATCGGGACTACGGCGCACTAAACTGAGTGCGGGAAGTGTCCAAAGGCTGGCGCGTATAGAGGTCACCCGTCAGAGGAATGGCAGATAAGGTGGCATGCGGGGTTGGTCGCTGAGGGTGGGCACACAGCTAGGGTGTCACCCACCGATAGCTTGTTAGGCTTTTTTCTTTCTCGGTATGCCCAGTCGTTGACGGCGCTCCCATAGGCTTTTACGGCTAATGCCGAGCTTTTGCGCCAACTCGGTTTCGGTCATTTTGTCTTCGTTCTCAAGCACAAAATGCTGGAAGTAATCGTCCAATGACAGCTCAGAGGCTGCTGGTGGGGTGTGGCTGTTACCACTGCTGGTGCCAGTTTGCTCCAAAGAGGCCATCATGGTTTCGGCGATTTGGCGGTCTGGATTTAGGTCCAGTGCCATGGATTCTGCGGTGATGTCTTCACCGTCGTTGAGGATAACCGCTCGCTCCACCGCATTTTCCAGTTCGCGCACGTTACCCGGCCATTGGTAGGTGCGGATGTCCATTAAGCACTGGGCAGAAAACTTAAGTTGTGATCGATTGAGTTTCTCGCAGGCCCGTTGTAACAGCTTTTCGGCCAGCTCAACCACGTCGTTGCCACGTTCTCGTAGCGGTGGCAGTTTTAATTCCACTACGTTGAGGCGGTAGTAAAGGTCTTCGCGGAAGTCACCTTTTTGCGCCAGCTCTTTGAGGTTGCGGTGGGTGGCGGCCACTAATCGCACATTCACCTTTTTCGACTGCACACTGCCCACGCGGCGGATTTCGCTTTCTTGCAGTACGCGTAACAAGCGCGCTTGGGCTTCTAGGGGGAGCTCACCAATTTCATCTAAGAATAAGGTGCCGCCGTCGGCGGCTTCGACCAGACCTTGGCGAACCGAAGTGGCACCGGTAAATGCGCCTTTTTCGTGGCCAAACAGTTCACTTTCAATCAGGGTTTCGGGAATGGCGGCGCAGTTCACACTGATCATAGGGGCGTCGGCCCGTTGGCTTTGCTCGTGAATGGCGCGGGCGACCAGTTCTTTACCTGTCCCAGATTCACCCAGAATTAACACGGTGGCGTCGGTGGGTGCTACTTTGTTGATCTTTTTAAATAGGTCCTGCATGGGGACGCAGCTACCAATGATGCCTGTGGTGGGGTGCACCTTGGCCACTTCTTGTTTCAAGGCTTGGTTTAGTCGCACCAGTGCACGCTCTTTGAGGATGCGCTGCACGGCCAGCATCATTTCGTCATGATCAAACGGCTTGGCGATGTAATCTACGGCGCCGAGTTTCATGGCGTCCACGGCACTGCGTAGGCTGGCATAGCTGGTCATGATGAGCACGGGGGTTTTGTCCGCTTGCTCGATTAACTCAGTGCCGTTGCCACCGGGCAAGCGCAAGTCTGAGATGATCATGTCGTACTGCTCTAGCGCTTTGCCTTGGGCTTCGGTGAGCGATTCGGCTTCGTCCACCTGATGGTCGTTACGTTCAAGTAGACGGCGCAGGGCACTGCGAATTACTTTTTCATCTTCTACGATCAGAATATGGGCCATTTATTCCTCCTCTCCTTGCGAGCGTTGAGGTGCGTCCAACCCTGTGCTGGTGGGCTCTCCGGCCTCCAGAAATCTGGGCAGCGTGATGGAAACCTGTGTTCCGCGTTGGGTTTCCTCGTTGGTTGGACTCTCAATGCTGATGTGTCCGTAGTGTTCTTCTATGATGCTGTAGACCAGCGCCAAGCCAAGCCCTGTACCCTTGCCCACTTCTTTGGTGGTAAAGAATGGCTCGAAAATCTGATCAATGACTGCTTGGGGGATGCCGTCCCCTTCGTCCCGCACCTGAATGCGCACCGTGTGTTCCACCACTTGGGCGTTAACCCAGATACGGGTGTTTTCTGGGCTGGCGTCGCGGGCATTGCTGAGTAAGTTCACGAAAACTTGTTGTAAGCGTTGTTCGTCGCCGAGCACATAGCAGTGGTCGGGGCATTCGTTGATAAATTGAATGCAGCGCTCTTTGCCGCTGAGCTGCAATAAGTCTATGGCGGCTTGGGCGCACAGCTGAATGTCTACCGACCCTTGCTGTTTGTGCTGATGGTGATTGCCGGTGTGGCTGAAGTTCATCAATGACTGCACGATGCGCGTAATGCGCTGGGTTTGCTCAAGGATCTGTTCACCCATTTCGATCAGTGCTGGATTGTCGGTTTCGTATTTGATGTCTTGTGCAATACAGGCGATGCCCGTTACTGGGTTGCCGATTTCGTGGGCAACCCCTGCGGCTAAACGGCCAATGCTGGCTAAGCGTTCGCTGTGGATAAGTTCGTCTTCGAGTAACTGCGTATCGGTTTGGTCTTCGAGCAGAATCACCAAGCCGCCGTACTCGTGACTGTCTGGGTTTTCCAGTGCTCCTTTATGTAAGTTGAGCCAGCGTGGTCGACCATCTACCTCGATGGTCTTTTTATGTAAGTGCTCGACGCTGTCGTCGATAAAGCGCACCAGTAAGTCCCGCCACGGGTTGTTCAGGTTGCTGAGTTTTGACCCCACCACATCGTCGGCGGCGATGCCAGTGAGTTGCACCAGTGCGCTATTCCACATGAGGATTTCGCCGTCGGTGCCTAAGCTACACGCGCCCATGGGTAGGCGCTCTAAAGTTTGGCGGTGGAAGCGACGTAAGTTATCAAGCTCGGCGGCGAGACCGGTTAAACGGTTGTGGTAGCTCTCTAAGCCTTTTTCGATGAAGTGAATGTCATGGCTAATTTGCACCCCTGCGTTGTGCTTAAACGGCAGGTATTGGGTGACGATGCTATGGGCTATGGAGGGCCCCATTAATCCCGACAAGTTAGCCTCGATTTTCGAACGCAGACGGCGCAGCGCGTAGGGGCGATCTTCGGCGTGGGTGAGCTGTAGGTCGGTCAGTGCTTGTTGCACTTCGCGTTCAGCCACCAGTGGACCCAATGCGGCGGTTAAGGAGTCGATGAATTCCTGCGGTGTTTTGGCCACTAGCTCCTGACGTTGAGGACTGCCTAGGGTGTCTATGGAGCAAGCCTCGGCGGCGCTTTCTTCAATGGCGCGGGTTTTAGTGCTCATGCTTACCACCACCAAGGTGGCAGCATTGGCAATCAACGCTGCCATGGCGGCCAAATACCAATTGCTTTCGTTGGTGTTGGGAACCGTATCAGAGAACTGCAACAAAGCCTGGCTGCCTACCCCCAGTAATGGCAAGAGCAGGGTCCACAACCAAACGCCCACACCGACGAGTAGACCCGCCACAAAACCGGTGCGATTTGCGCCCGGCCAATAAAGGGTAGCCATGACCCCTGGTAAAAACTGCAAGGTGGCGACAAAGGCCAAAATGCCCAAGCGCGCTAATTCCTGCTCTTGGCCAATGAAGGTGTAGAACAAGTAACCTGCGGCGAAAATAGCGGCAATCAACCAACGACGGGTCCATAGCAGCCAGCGGTACATGTCCGACTTACGGCTAGGTTGGTAAACCGGCAGAACGAGGTGGTTCATGGCCATGGCCGCCAGCGCCAGCGTGGTGACGATCATGATGCCAGAGGCTGCCGCTAAACCGCCTATAAAGGCCAAGCTGGTTAGCAGCAGAGAGTTTTGTTGTAAGCCTATGCCAAGGGTGAAGTACTCAGGCGGTGTGTTGACCTCCAGCGCAACGCCGGCCCATAAAATGGGTGGCACCATCACCGCCATTAACAGCAAAAAGACCGGTAGGCCCCAGCTAGCCGTGTTTAGGGCTTTGGTTTCTGAGTTTTCGGTAAACGCCATGTGAAACATATGGGGCATGACCACGGCGGCCGCGAAAAACACCAATAGCAAGGTACGCCATGGCCCTTCACTTATGGGGGTCTGCAAGGACTGAAACGTGTCGCGATGGGTTTGCAGCCAATGCTCCAAACCGTTGGGGCCATCAAAAATGCCATACAAGGCAAATAGACCGACCACTAAGATGGCCACTAACTTCAACAGGGACTCAAACGCAATGGCGAACACCAAGCCTTCGTGTTTCTCCCGTGGGGATACGTGGCGTGCACCAAATAAGAGGGCGAACAACGCCATCACCGCGCAGTAGCCCAAGGCCACTTCGGTGCGTGATAGCTCGCTGTTTAACAGTAAAAAGGTGTCGCTGACGGCGGTAATTTGCAGAGTCAGCAGAGGTAAAATCGCCCCCAGCATGACGATGGTGGTCAGGGTGCCTGCGCTTCGGCTGCGAAAACGAAACGCAAATAAGTCGGCCAGTGAGGTTAATTGGTAGTGCTGAGTAATGCGCAGAATGGGTTTGAGCAACACAGGGGCTAATACAAACGCGCCACTGATGCCTAAGTAGTAAGTGATGTAGGCATAGCCGTATTGGTGCGCCATACCAACGGTGCCATAAAAGGCCCAAGCACTGGCGTAGACACCGAGGGAAAGAACATACACAGAGGGGTGGCGCGTGAGACGTTCCGGCACCCAGCCTTTTTCCACCGCGTAGGCGGCGAAAAACAGCACAAACAAATAGCCCAGCACTATGGCAATGAGCGCACCAATACTAAAGCTCATATTTATCCTGCAAGCGCTGTAGCCCGAATGAGATGCCCAACAGCACAGCCCAGATAGCATAAGGTCTGTACCAAGCGCCGTTGTCACCTAACCACCAGTCAATCACGATGGGTGAAAACAGAAACATGGCGAAAACGAAGAGTAAAATGACCCGATAGGTATACATTTGACTTGAATGGCCGAGTGTTGATCAAAGAAAGAACCGGCGATGTTACCTGCGGTAACACAGATCAGCAAGTTGCGAATTTGGCCATATTCGGTGGCCAAAGATACCGCCTCATTTAAGCGTCTCGTAAAGAACTAATCTAAAGCGCTAGCTTAGAGACCTAGCAGGCTGGGTTGAATGTGCTCTGGTTGCCAATGTTCAATGGCCCAGCGCAGTTGTTCACTACAGCTGGATTGAGCCAAGTGGGCTGGCGGTTGTTGGTGTAAAAAACCAAGGCATTGGAACAAATTAGCTTCGACTTGGGTTAGGTCCAGCGCCTTGGCTTGGTTTTGTTTGCTGAGTTTTTGACCTTGTTCATTTATGACCAAAGGCAAATGCAGGTACTCAGGGTGGGTATAACCCAAGCAAGCTTGGAGATACAGCTGACGTTGGGTGTTGTCTAGCAGATCCGCACCGCGCACCACATGGGTCACGCCACTGGCTTCATCATCCACCACGACGGCCAACTGGTAGGCGTATAAGCCGTCCTTCCGTTTCAAGACCGGATCGCCCACTTGATGTTGCAGGTTTTGACTTTGCTCGCCATATACCCGATCCACAAACATCCAAGTTTGGTCATCGACTAATAAACGCCATGCAGTTTCGCCATGGAGAGTGCTATGGCAATTCCCTTGATGCAGTTGTCCCGCCAATTGCTTGCGTGAGCACGTACATGCAAACAAACGTTGCTGCTGACGCAATTGCTCAAGGGCGTGCTCGTAGCGTGCGCTGTGTTCGCTTTGAAAGGTTAAGTCACCGTCCCAATGTAAACCATGGGCAATCAGTTGCTGAGGAATCAGCGTTTTTGCATTGGGGTCTTCACGGGGAGGGTCTAGGTCTTCGATGCGCAGCAACCACTGACCTTGATGGGCTTTCGCATCGAGATAGCTGGCCAGTGCGGCCACCAACGACCCCATATGTAATGGACCAGTGGGGGTGGGGGCAAAGCGGCCAATGTAGGCAGAATGTTTCATGGGCTACAAACAAAAAGCCCCTGCATGAGCAAGGGCTGGTGTGAGCATAACGTTAAACGTTACGAGCCAGTTTGGCGCTCTTTGATTTCTGCCAGCGTCTTACAGTCGATACACAAATCAGCAGTTGGGCGCGCTTCTAATCGACGAACACCGATTTCGATGCCGCAAGCATCGCAATAACCGTAATCGCCGGACTCGATTAGCTCGAGGGTTTTCTCGATTTTTTTAATCAGTTTACGTTCGCGGTCACGGGTACGCAGTTCAAGGCTGAACTCTTCTTCCTGACTGGCGCGATCGTTAGGATCCGCATAGTTTTCCGCATCGGTTTGCATGTGCACTTTGGTGCGGTCTGCTTCTTCCATCAATTCCTGTTTCCAGTTCAACAGGATTTGTTTGAAATGGGCGAGCATTTCATTGCTCATGTACTCTTCGTCTTTCTTCTGCGCGTACGGCGTGAAGTTGCTCAGAGCAAATGAATTTTGTTCTTGTGTTGGCATATGGATCTGCCTCTTTTTTATACGGCCACTTGGCCTACTCGTTTCCCTTGGTGGCTCCACAAACAGAGGTTCATATAAAAAGGAACCGGCCTGCTCACAGGGGGCCAAAAGCTATCAGATAACTTTAGCCCGCGCCACAAAATTTGTAAAAAATGCATATCAGCCCATTTTTTAGGCATATGGCCTTTATTGCGGGCGTTTACCCTATGTTCTTTCAGCTTAAGTGAGCTAGGTTTCACATTGGCGAAGAAAAGTCCCACAATGCCCGACCTTTATCCCCCGAATCTAACTGCTTTTATTAAACGTGTTGAAAGTGACCGCTATGAAATTGGCCGATCGTATTCACCGCATTGCGCCGTTCCATGTCATGGATCTGTTGGCCAAAGCGAAACAGTTGCAGGCACAAGGCCGTGATGTCATTCACCTTGAAGTGGGCGAGCCGGATTTTCCCACACCTGAACCCATAGTGCAGGCGGGCATCCAAGCCCTACAAGCAGGTAAGACCCACTACACGCCCGCCACCGGACTACCCGAATTGAAGTGTGCCATTGCCGACTTTTATGCGCAGCGTTACGGACAACACGTCAACCCTGCGCACATTGTGATTACACCGGGAGCCTCAGGTGCGTTGCAACTGGTGACGGCGTTGCTCGCCAACCCAAATGAAAAACTGCTGTTGGCGGATCCAGGTTATCCCTGTAATCGCCATTTTATGGCGTTAATTAACGCCCACGGCCACATGGTACCGACCACCGCCCAACAGGGTTTTCAACTGACTCCTTCGCTTATTGAACAGCATTGGGATACGCACACTTTAGGGGCTTTAGTTGCGAGCCCGACAAACCCCACTGGTGCAGTGATGAGTGCCGAAGAATTAGATGCCTTGTACCACGCCATTAAGCAGCGGCAGGGCATCTTAGTCGTGGACGAAATTTATCACGGTCTCACCTACGGCCATGACGCGCCCAGTGCAGTGGACAAGGTGCAACAAGGGGATGCGTTTGTTATTAACAGTTTTTCTAAATACTTTGGCATGACAGGCTGGCGTTTAGGTTGGATTGTTGCACCGCAGTGGGCGGTGCCAGCACTGGACAAGTTAGCGCAAAACCTATTTTTGGCTCCGCCGACACTGGCGCAATATGCTGCGCTGGCCGCATTTAAAGCAGAAACCTTATCCATTTTAGAAGCTCGTCGAGAAGAATTTGCCCGTCGCCGCGCCTATTTATTGCCTGCATTAAAGCAGCTGGGTTTTCAGGTGCCTGTGGACCCCAGTGGTGCGTTCTATATCTATTGTGATGTGTCGGCGTTTACCCAAGACAGCATGCAATTTTGTTTAGATTTACTGGAACAAGAAGGGGTCGCCATAACACCGGGCATCGACTTTAGTGAGCAGACGGGCCCCTGTCGTGGCGAACATTTTGTACGCTTGGCTTACACCACCGAGGTACCCCGTTTGCAAGAAGCAGTTGCCCGCATACAAAGATTTTTAAATTCACAAATGGACAGCACTCAGTCGTAGAATACAACCACATGAAATTTGAATTTCCGTTACATAAAGGCTCATGGATAAAACGCTATAAACGTTTCATGGTGGATATCAACACGACCGAAGGTGAAGTATTGACGTTGCACAGTGCTAACACAGGGTCCATGAAAAACTGCTACGTGGAAGGTGGGCAAGTTTGGTACTGGGACAGTCAAAACGAAAAGCGTAAATACCCTCATTCTTTAGAATTATGTGAAACCCCAAGTGGTCATGTGGCCTGTGTAAATACAGCGCGCCCTAATCACCTCGTGGCCGAAGCCATCGAAAATGGCACCGTTGTCGAGTTGCAGGATTACACTCAATTAAAGCAAGAAGTGCGGTACGGTGACGAAAAAAGCCGCATTGATATTTTGCTATCGGGTGGTCAGCAAGACATTTACGTAGAAGTTAAAAACTGTACGTTAATGGAAAACAATGGCATTGGATATTTTCCCGACGCCGTGAGTGAAAGAGCTAGCAAACATTTGCGCGAACTCATGCGTATGGTGGAGCTGGGTCATCGGGCTGTGATTTTCTTTTGTGTTAATCACACGGGCATAGAAGAGGTTCGCCCAGCCGATCACATCGACACAGTCTATGGCGGATTACTGCGGGATGCGGCTCAAATGGGCGTAGAAGTACTGGCCTATAAAAGTCATATTAGCGACACAGACATTCAGTTATCACAGGCTGTGCCTGTGGTTATGCCTTAAAGATAGGAAAAGGAGATTATATGAAAGTCGTTGTGGTATTGCTTATTGTTTTAGGGGTTGGGCTTTGGTTTGGCATTAACATCGGCAAAGGGAATGCGCTTTACGATAATCCATTTGCCGAAAAAAGTTTGCTGGAAGATGTCATGGACAGTGCGGATGACCAAGGCTTGTTGGATAAAGGCGAAGACTTAATGGAAGAAACAAAAGAGGCATTAAAAGAAAAAGCAAAAGATGCCATGGACAAAATGTGAAAACATAAATTAAAAATAAACGTTTGTTTTAAAAGGCCAGCCTACAAATTAGGTTGGTCTTTTTTTTCGTATGGCTAAAGCCAAACCGAACAAAGTGAAAAAAACTCGAAAAGTACTGGCAATTCTAATTCATAGGACTAGGATAAAACACAAGACAAGCCGAACATGACTTGATCTTCCTAAGCACATTAAGTGCACGAATAAAAATAATACGAGGAGGACGAATTATGGCAAAACACCTGCATATTAAGCCGTTGGCATGTGTCTTACTCACCACTGCATTTACCCTACCCGCCGCCATTCCCCATGCGTTGTCTGATGAAAACAATGTTTGTAGTCAGGTCTTTTCCCAAATCAAAAAAAATGAACCTGTCTTAGCGCAGGAAATGGATGACTTAAAGCAATTGTGTCTCGAAGACATTGCGCAATCAGGCACTGTTTATTGGCAATGTGTGGATGGTTATCTGGCCTCGCGCACCTATAACTCAGACAACTTAATTTTGGCTGGACATTTGTGTGTGACGGCGGAGCAGTTATCGCAGACCGATAACTTTAAATAATGTGAATAAAGAGCGACGCGGTCGCTCTTTATTCTATGGCTGTTTAGAACACTGCCAAGTGTTTAGCCTAAAATCTCAGACTTAATTTGTGTATAAGCATCGGCTTCTAAACGTGGACCGAAGTTAGAGACTACTTCTGCCGCGGTTTTACTGGCCAGTTTGCCCGCAGTTTCCCAGCTGTGTCCTGCTGTGATGCCGTATAAAAATGCACCTGCAAAGTTATCCCCAGCACCATTGCTGTCTACGGCTTTCACAGGGTGAGACGCGATTTCAATGCCTTGCTGTCCATCAAAAATATACGCGCCTTTGCTACCTAGGGTAATCACATACGCTTTAGCTACGCTGCCCAATTTAGCTTTGGCGGCTTCTAGGTCTTGGGTGTCGGCAAACAGCAGGGCTTCTTCTTCGTTACAGAACAATAAATCCACACCCTCATCGCCTAGCATTTCTTCTAAGCCCGCTTTAAAGAACTGCACCATAGCTGGGTCAGAGAAGGTCATGGCGGTTTTAATGCCTTTGATTTTGGCAATGTTCTTACATTCGATGGCGGCGGCACGGGCGGTGTCGCTGGAAACCAAGTAGCCTTCGATGTACAGGTATTCCGCGTCGGCGATGGCGTCGGCATGAATGTGCTCGGCGCTTAAATTGGCGGTGATGCCCAAGTAAGTGTTCATGGTGCGTTCGGCGTCGGACGTCACCATAACCAAACAACGGCCAGTCACACCGTCTTCGCGCTCGTTGTGCAAGTTAGTATCGATGCCTGCGGCGGCTAAATCTTTCGCGTAAAAATCACCGGTTTCATCATTGGCGACGTTACAGGTGTAAAAGGTTTTTGCGCCTAGGTATTGGGCCGCAAACAATGTGTTTGCCGCGCTGCCGCCACCGGCACGTTTTTTCAAACCAAAAGTATCGTTTAAGGAGGTCAGCAGGGTTTCGAGCTGATCTTCTTCGATCAGGGTCATCATGCCTTTTTCGATGCCATGGCTGGCCAAAAACTCTTCGGTTACTTCGAATTCTTTATCCACCAGTGCGTTGCCGATGCCGTAAATTTGGTACTTGGCCATGCAGTCCTCTTCTTATTTGGGTAGCCACTGTTAAATGCGCGCGCAAGTCTAGCATTATTTACTGCTCAGTGTTGATTAGGCTCGTGGTGCCCTGCTAACTACACGCAGGGGTACGCTGAGCATGACATCTACATGTATACTCCCGCCCCATGAAAAAAAAGGCCTCTCAAAAATCCAATTCTGCTCGCAACCCTAAAAGCAAGGTGCGCATCGCCTTTGGCTGGTTGCTGAAACTCTCCATCGTTGCCGCCGTTGTGCTGGCGGTATTTATGGCGTATTTGGACGCCGAAGTGCGTACCAAGTTTGAGGGTAAGCGCTGGGCCTTGCCTGCCAAGGTCTATGCTCGCCCGTTGGAGCTTTACCCCGGCTTGGCACTCAAGCCCGAGCATCTCATTCAAGAATTAAATCAAATCGGCTATCAGCGCGTGCCTAATGTCCTGACACCGGGGCAGTACAGTGTGCAAGGCAGCGAAATGGACATTCATCGTCGCTATGTTCAATTGTGGGACGGCGAAGAGCATGTGGCCCGCATTCATTTGCGCTTTTTAAATGATGAGTTGGCAGGTGTGTGGCTGGACGGTAAGCCCACCGAAATCGCCCGCTTGGAACCCTTGCTCATCGGCGGCATTTATCCCGCCCATAACGAAGACCGCCATTTAGTTAAGTTGGATGAAGTGCCACAGCTGTTAATTGATACCTTGATTGCTGTGGAAGACCGAGATTTTTACGACCACTTTGGCATTAGCCCTAAAGGCATTGCTCGCGCCATGGTGGTAAATATTCAACAAGGGGCGTTACGCCAAGGTGGCTCTACCTTGACGCAGCAGCTCGTCAAAAACTTCTTTTTGACCCATGAGCGTTCGCTTAAACGTAAAGCCACCGAAGCGCTCATGGCAATCCTGCTGGAAATTCATTACGACAAAAACGAAATCCTCGAAGCCTATTTAAATGAAGTGTTTTTGGGGCAAAGCGGACGTCGCGCCATTCACGGTTTTGGCCTAGCCAGCCAGTTTTATTTTGGTAAGCAGGTCGCCAATTTAAATGCCTACGAAATCGCCACACTGGTGGGTATTGTCAAAGGCCCCAGTTATTACAACCCCAAACGTCGTCCTGAGCTGGCCCTAGAGCGCCGTAACGTCGTGCTGCAAGTCATGCGCGAACAGCAACTGATTACCGATTACGAATATAAAGTCTGGGCCATGCGCCCCCTAGGCGTGGTGCAATACAGTCAGTACCAAAAGGTAGAGTACCCCGCGTTTTTGGATTTAGTGCGTCGCCAGTTAAGACAAGATTACGCTGAAACCGACCTCACCAGTGAAGGCCTGAAAATTTTCACCAGTTTAAACCCCATTGTGCAACGTAATGCCGAGCAAGCATTGGCCAAGCGGGTAGCCCATATTGAGTCTGGCTATCGCATGCCGAAAGACAGTGTGCAGGGTGCGGTGATCGTGGCTTCTACCGAAAGCGGCGAAGTCGAAGCTGTTGTTGGCGATCGCAACGCTCGCTACTTTGGTTTTAACCGTGCGCTGGATGCGCGCCGTTCCATTGGCTCATTGGCAAAGCCTGCTGTGTATCTCACCGCGTTACGCAGTGGTCGCTACACCTTAACCACGCCAGTGGACGATAGCGAAGTGCAAATTGCGGGCAGCAACGGACAGATCTGGCAGCCCGATAATTATGATAAAACCAGTCATGGGGTCGTGCCCTTGTATCACGCCATGGCCAATTCCTATAACCAAGCCACTGCGCGTTTAGGTATGGAAGTTGGGCTCGCCAATGTGGCGAATACGTTTAACGATCTAGGCATCAGCCGCAAGTTGCCCCATTACCCGTCCATCGTGCTGGGCGCGTTCGAAATGACGGTATTGGACGTGGCCGAAATGTATCAAACCATCGCGGCTTCGGGTTTTCATACGCCGTTAAAAGCCATCCGTGGTGTGACCACCGCCGAAGGGCAATTGCTGTCTCGGTACGGCTACGAAGTAAAACAAACCATTAAAACCGAACCTGTTTTCCTATTGCAAAAAGCCATGCAACAGGTGGTTAAGCAAGGCACCGCCCGTTATTTAAATACCCGTTTTGACGAATCGCTAAATCTCGCTGGTAAAACAGGCACCTCGGACAGCCAACGTGATTCTTGGTTTGCAGGTTTCAGTGGTGATCGTTTGGCCGTGGTTTGGGTAGGACGTGATGATAACGACCCCATGCCCATCACCGGGGCCAGTGGTGCATTGCGCGTATGGGCAGATGCCATGAGTGACTTGCCACTTAAGCCGTTATTCCCGTTACCCACAGAATTTATCGAAGAATATTGGGTCGAGCCGCAAAGCAATCTGCTGAGCAAAGAAGGTTGTGAAGGGGCGGTGCTAATGCCTTACATTCAAGGCACCGCGCCGCAAATGCGCAGCGAATGTGCGCAAGAGCGGCCGAAAGAAAAAGGCTTTTGGGATCGCTTTTTTTAAGCGGCTGGCTTTTTCTGTTGTTGCGCGCTCATTTGAACGCGCATTTCTTTACCTAAATCGTCCATGGCTTTGGTGAGTACCGTGGTCATGGCATTTAAGCTGGCAGCGGAGTAGGCCTGACCGCTGGCTGACTTCAAATATGCTTCGTATTTCGACAGTTGCTCCAGACTAAATGTCTGATGGGCAAACAACATAAACACCAACATGTATTGATCAATCTGAGCCTTCATTGCAGGACGGCTGGCTTGTACCTGTTGCTGAATGGGTGTGATGTCCACAGGCTGCCCATTAGCACCGGCGGCCGCCATGTTCTCCACTAGGGTTAACATGATTTCTTGCTGCATGGTAACCATCATTTCAGACACGTTAAGCATTTCGAGTACTCGGCTTTCAAAAGCCACACGGGCTTCGTCGGCCATTAAGGTGGGAACCATCTGCATCATTTGCTCTTGCGCGGCCTGAGTTCCGGCGGTTTCTTCGGCCTTGGTAAGTTGTTTAGCCAAGTCTGAACGATACCAAGCAAGCGAATCTTGAATGACTTGATCACTGAGCTTACCGGTAAAGAAGGCCCGTGTTTTTGCGGCTAGATTTTCAGCGCTTAGGTGTTTGTCGGCCAATGCATAAAACATCTGGTCCATTTCATTTTCGGCTGGCTTATTGGCCGCCGCTTGGGATACCCCAGCTTTGAATTGATTGCCGACTTCGCTCAAACCTTCATACATGCCAGACAGTGTCAGCAGCTCGTTTAACGGTGTGTTGTCCTTGGCTGTTTCGGCGTGCGCCAGCAGTGATCCTGTGGCCAGCGTTACGGTGGCGATGGCGAGAAACTGGGTTACCGAGCGACGCACAGTTGCGATGTGCATAGAAAAGTCCATGGGTGACTACCTGTCCTTAATTCAATTGGAATAGGGCGGCAGCATACCCGAACTTGGTGCAGAAAAGTACAAATGTGCCACTGGACAGGCTAGAATCGCCCATCCTCGGAACGTTAAGCAAGTATGTAAGTGGCACACGCCGCATGGATCGAATATGGAACGATTTACCTTTCAGGCCTTGAAGCCCTTGGTCATGGCCTTAGCCAGCCTTTTAGTGTTCTGCAGCCTATCGCAAGCTGCACTGGCGCAGACTTCAGCGGGTGGTTTCGCCTCGACGCAAAAAGTGACTCAAAATGGATTTGAAGTGACGCTGTCACCGACACCCAAATGGGTGGATAACATGGCGCGCCCAGCGGCCTCGGCCCATCAAGGTCTGCAACGGGGTAATGTCAGCTACCAACTATTCGACCAGCAAAGCTTGGTGGCCGATAAACCTCACCATTTTTACCGCATCGTAAAACGGGCCAATAATGTTTCGGGTCTTGAGGCCGCGTCCAAATTACAGGTGGCGTTTAATCCGGCTTTTCAAACCCTAATGTTGCACGCAGCCAATGTCTATCGTGATGGCGAGCTGGTGTACACACTGCAAAAAGACGACATCAAGCTATTCAGCAATGAAGACGAGCTAGAAAAAGAAATGCTAACAGGTCGCGCTAGCGCACTGGTGTTGTTACCGGGAACGCGAACCGGTGATGTGATTGATGCGCAGTACAGCTTGGTCGGCGCTAACCCCATTTTTGGCACACGCTATTCTGCTTCGTTCGACTTAGGCTGGTCGGTGCCGTTGGACGTGGGTCGTGTACGCATCGTCACGTCGCAAGATCGCCCAGTGAATTACAAGTCCATGGGGACAGATTTACAGCCCAAAGTGACCCACTCGGGTAAACAAACCGAACTGGTTTGGTACCTAGAAAACCCAACGCCGATTTTCGATGAAGAGCAATACCCTTATGGTTTTGATCGCTACCCCTATGTGGCCGTGTCCGAATATCAAGCGTGGTCGGACGTGGTCGCCCAGCAGGTGCCGCTGTATCAGGACCGTGAGCTACCAAAAGATTTAGTGCGTACCATCAACAAAAAACTGAAAAAACTTCCCCCCGAAGAGCAAGTGCTCGAAGCCTTAAAACTGGTACAGGGTGATGTGCGCTACCTAGGTTTGGAATACGGTGTTAATGCATTTAAGCCTCACTCGCCAGCCAAAGTTTGGAAAAACCGCAGCGGTGACTGTAAAGACAAAACACTCTTGCTGATTAGCATACTGGACCGCTTAAATATCGAGGCCAACCCAGCATTGGTTAACACCCAATATCGCGAAGGCTTACGAAACACTATTCCTGCTCCGAATCGTTTTGACCATGTGATCACACAAGTTGTCGTCAACGACAAAACCTATTGGCTTGACCCAACCAACAGCCCACAGTCTGGAAATCTAGACAACATTGGCTATCACAGTTATGACCGCGCGTTAGTATTAAAAGCCGGAGAAACTGGGTTAACCGAAATGCCGCTAGAAGCAGCCGACAATCATCGCACGATGATTTTAGAAGAAATTACCATCAGTGATTACACTGCACCGGTGCAGTTAAAGGTGACCTCCACCTTTGAAGGTAAGGGAGCAGAGCGTCTAAAACAAAAATTCGAAAATGATCATATTGAAAAGATTGAACGTGAATACATTCAGTTTTACGAAAAACAGTTTGGACAGATCTTAAAGGCTGATCGCTTAAACGTGGATTACGACTCGCGCCACAATCGTTTTACTATAGTAGAGTCGTATTTAATTGATCAATTCTTTGAACGTAAGACCGATAAAGTTAACTTCGACGTGGCGGCTACTTCAATTAAAGAATATTTGCATGTACCCAAAGCGCAAAATCGCAATACTCCGTTTTATTTAGGGCGACCCAAAACCATTCAGCATCAAGTGAAGATTCACTTTCCGAAAGAAGAGCTAAGCAGTCTGGCAGATGTATCTACCGTGATTGATAACGAAGACTTCTACTTCCGTTTTGATAACCTAATCATGCCTTACACCTATTTGCTGAATTACGAATTCGAAATCAAAGACTGGGTTGTAGATGCCGACAAAGCCAATCAAACCATTGAAGAGCTGAATCGCACCTACCAACTGATTTACCGCAGCTTCACTTACGCACCTGACAGTGCCTATGTGGATGAGCTAGTGGGTAACTTAATGCGTCGTTCTTCCACTACCTTAGGTCATTCTGTTGCACGTTAATCGAATGTGGTCACGAACGAGTACCGAATTAGAGAAGTAGATTGAATTGTTATGAATAAAATTTCTGTTGTTAAAACCGCACTGGTTGGTTTGATTTGCATATGGCTGCTTAGCGGCTGTCAGGGGTTGGGCACAAAACCCTCAGATAAGTTTGATGATCGTTCCGTATCATTTTTGGTGTATGGTTTAAAACTCCATCTGCAAGGTACTCAGCGACTGGAGCCAAGCTGGATCGACGAACGTGGCTTTGTTCAGCGCACTATGGATGTATATGAAAAAACATTAAGTAAGCCAAGTGAAGGTGATCTAGCAGGCTCAGAAGATGCAAAAGTGTTTTTTGGTATTTTAAATTCCTTGTATGGTCTCGCGCCTGAAGGGTGCGACCAGTTTGATGCGCAACTAGAAGCTACATTTTTGAATGTCCAAATGGAATGTGACCTAGGCGAAGGCTTTATGATCTTCGACGTGTTGGTGAATTACCGTAATGGCACACCAAAACTGGTGGACGTAAAGCCCCTTTCTAACGGTACTTGGTATAGCGAGCTAATTGGTAAGGTAATGGCAGATCCAATGGACATTACCAAAATAAAGTCAGCCATGGCGCTAATTCGCGAAACCAAAGCAGGCAAGTTTAATTACGTTCAGTATTACGGCATGAACGCATTTATTAAACAAAATAAAATGCTGGCGATGAATTTAAACTCGGTCACTTCAGATGCCAATATTCGCAAAGAGTTAAGCTTGGCTTTAGAAACCATGTGCCCAGAAGATCCTTACTGTGCACTGAGTGTGTTGGACTATTACGTCGAAGAAAATCAACTGCATAAAGTGATCGAAAAGCTAGAACTGGCTAAACAACACTTTCCTCGCAGTCATCAGTTAAACACTTTGTTAGCGGGCATGTATTTATTGTTAGATCTGCCTAAGCAAGCGCTCGCGGCTGGCCAAGATATTATTTGGATTAAGCCTAGCTCCCACGAAGGTTATATGGTGGTCTTGAATGCGGCGGCCATGCTAGAAGATGAAGAGCAAGCCAGTGTGGCGGCTGCGGCGCTGCAAAAAGGGTTTAACCTAACCCGCGAGCAAATGACAACGGATTACACTCAAACACTGGTAAGCAAGCCAGAATTTTGGCAACGGGTGCAACAGCAACAAGTCCAAACAGCGCAGGCTGCACAATGAAAACAAATTTAAAGGTTAACACGGCCTACGTTTGGGTCGTTTTGCTGTCGCTGTTACTGGGCGCGTGTAGTGCACCGTCCCTTGTGCCAGTGACGTCAACCGCTAAGTCCACAGCCGGTTTGGAATTATTTCCAAACTGGTATCACGACAGCGTCGGTTATCAAATTAAAGGTGGGCAGCGTTATCCCGATCAGCCTGCGTTAGCTAAATTATTAATGGATGCCGATAAAGCATTTTTGCAAGATGATTTGATTGCGTGTCAGACATTACTTGAGCGGGCACAACGCATTGGTACGCGAGAAACCAGCGTTTATGTGCGTTTAAGTTATCTGTATTGGGTACAGCAAAAACCCGCATTGGCCGAACAAATGGCACGTCGTGCTTTGGCTGTTCTCGGCTCCGACGTGCAGCAAAAGCAAGCAGTGGCGGCATTGCTGCAAGCCATTCAGGCGAATTAAAACATCACTTTTGCTTGGCGGTTTTAGGCTCGCGAACAACACGGGTGTCACTCAAGCGGTCTTGCCAAGTAAGATTTTGCCTATCAATCCATAGCCAAAAAAACCCTAAGCCACAGCTTAACAAGCTGCCAATGGCGCCAACAAAACGTAAAAAGCATTGAATCAACGACAAGGGTTTATTGTGTTGGTTTAACAAGCGCAGACGCCATGCGCGCATGCCTAATGTTTGCCCACCGCGACGCCAGAAGTGGCAGTTAAACCAAAACGTCACGATAAATAAAATAGAAGGCAAAAACGGGTTGTTAGCACTAACGCCTTCGCCACCATTCAGCGCAACACCGATTCCCCCAATCACGAACCACATAGCCAATACCAATAGCGTGTCGTACATCAGCGCGGCAAGGCGCACAAGTACGCCAGCGTTTTGTGGTTCAGGCTGGGGGTTGAGAGTGTCTGGTTGGGAGGTGTTTTTCATGGGATGCGGCCAAGAATCAGATTTGGCCGCATTTTAAGCGCTGAACCAGAGAATAGAAAGTCAGCGCCGTTTAAAAGCGATAGCCCAGTTGTAGCGCGGAACCACTTTGTTTGGAAAATTCAGATGGGTAGTCATTACTATTTGGGAAGGTCAGACGAAAGTGCATTTGCACATGCTGCCATGCGTAACCCATGCCCAGTAATACAGACGAGCCCACTGCACGATAGGAGCGACCACCAAAGTTTAAGCGGTCGCGGAACATACCGCCGCCTGCGTAGAACTGCCAGCCATAATCGTTATTAGATGACAGTACGGCTAATGCTTGAAATAAAGTTGCGCGGATATCTTTGCGCTCTGAATATGAAACTGTGTAGGCAAATCCATCTTCATCTGTAATTTCATCTAGGCGCGTATCTGAATACTCCAAGTAAGTAGACCAGTTTTTATTAAAGTTTAATTGGTAAGCATACGCTTGCCCTTGCATCTGCCACTCAATATTTTGTTCGAAACCATATGGGCTTTGCGTATCAAGATGGTAGGTGCGATGACTCATCCCATAATGCACAACGTGGTTTGGGTATTTGGCAGTAGGTTTGTTGGTGACTCCAAACGTTGCATAGGTGACGGGCGTTTCGGGTTGTGATTCAGAATAGGTTAGCGCCTTTTGTGTAGGTGTAGGTGCGGGTGCAAGCGCGGGTGCAAGCTTTGCGTTACCAGAAGAATTCGTCGCTGGCGTTTGGACTGATGCTGTTTGAGCTGATGAAGAGCCAAGAGGCTTTTCTTTAGTGATCTTAGTAATGTCGTCAGCCTTGACCACAAAAACACTGCCGCCTTGGATTTCGATTTTATAAATGCCGTCTTGGAAATTTTGCTCAATTAACGAGCCGCGCAAAATCGTTCCATCTTGTTTGTAGATTACATCTTCGGTAGCGCTGGCGGCGCAAGCGCCTGCTAACAGCGTTAAGCCAATACCATATAACGTGCGCATAGAATCATCCTTGCTATGGGTGCTTAAAGAGAAATAAAGCGTGTTTTGAAAATAGTAAAAACGGGCCGATCATACCAAGCGGCGCATATTCTAAAAAGCTGAAAAAGAAACGAGTGCTGTAAGCGATTTACGTCATTGAGTGACGAGTGCTTAAACAAAAACAGACGAGAAAAAAGGGGAAAATAAGTTGGTACCAGTGGGCGGACTCGAACCGCCACGCCCGAAGGCAACGGATTTTGAATCCGTCATGTCTACCAATTCCATCACACTGGCTCTGAGCTTTCTATCGCTGGGATAGTGGCTCTGTAAATCTGCGTTTGCTATTGGATGCTTTTGCAGACCAACCCTAATAGTAGGAGTAGGGTTTCTACGATTGGTGCCGAAGGCGAGAGTCGAACTCGCACACCCGAAGGCACAGCGACCTGAACACTGCGTGTCTACCAATTTCACCACTTCGGCACTAAAACTGATTCGGACCTCTGCATTGGGAGTGAGCTCGCAAGCTCCGTCGTCTCAGTGGGGGCGCATATTACCAGCCGATTTGTGGGCGTCAACTGTTTTTTAAGTATTTTTCAATGCTGACAGGGGGTTAGGGCGGGGTGCTAGCTCAGATAGTTTGCCATAAATAACGCGCTGCGGGTCGCAGTAAATACATCCTTGTATGCTCGACGGGCGCGTCCATGCGCCCGACGCCCCTCGAGCGTCATTAACGTCAAAGTATAGAGCGATTAGAGCAATTCAAATAAATCGAGGGGGCCTGTATAATCCGCGTCCTATTTTTTTGACCTGACGTATTGGCCAAGATGAAAACCCGTGATTTTGCCTTCGATCTGCCAGATGAGCTGATCGCGCGCTACCCACAAGCGGTGCGCAGCAGCAGTCGTTTATTACATCTGGACGGCATGACCTCTGAACTGGCACACCGCCAGTTTACCGATTTGCTGAATCTGGTAGAGGCCGGTGATCTGCTGGTGTTCAACAACACGCGTGTAATTCCTGCACGTTTGTTTGGTCAAAAGGCCTCCGGCGGCAAGTTAGAAGCGCTGATTGAGCGTGTATTAGGCGACCACGAAGCCCTCTGCCACATCAAAAGCAGCCGCTCACCGAAACCCGGTGCCGACATTGAATTAGAAGGTGCAAGGGTCGAAGTCGTGGGGCGCGAAGGCGCGTTGTTCCACCTGAAATTCCATGTGGATAACCTCATTAACTGGCTCGAAGACGTTGGCCACATGCCGTTGCCACCTTATATGGAACGCGAGGACGAACTCAGCGACCGTGAGCGTTACCAAACCGTTTATAACGAAAAGCCCGGTGCTGTGGCTGCGCCCACTGCAGGCCTGCATTTTGATAACGAACTGCTGCAAGCCTTAAAAGACAAAGGCGTGAATCTCGCGTTTGTGACCTTGCATGTGGGTGCGGGTACCTTCCAACCAGTGAAAGTGGATGACGTAAACGAACACGTTATGCACAGCGAATACCTCGAAGTAGACCAAGCTGTGTGCGATGCCATTAAAGCCACCAAAGTAGCGGGCAAGCGCGTGATCGCCGTGGGGACGACCTCGGTACGTTCATTGGAAAGCGCTGCACAAAAAAGCCAGAGCAACGAGATCGAACCCTATTCTGGCGAGACGGATATCTTCATTTATCCCGGATACGAATTTAAATGTGTGGACGCTTTGGTGACTAACTTTCACCTGCCTGAATCCACACTCATTATGCTGGTCAGCGCCTTTGCTGGACGTGGGCCGGTACTGCGCGCCTATGAAGAAGCCGTCAACAACGGCTATCGTTTCTTTAGTTACGGCGACGCCATGTTTATAACCCGCAACCCAAATGCAGTGGAGTTGTGGGACTGAAATGCGGTCGGACGTCGGACGCGATGAGTCAGATGTCAGTGGTTAAGCTCCAGACGTCTGACCTCGGACGTCCGACATATTTATAGGATTCAACATGAGCTTTATGAAATTCAAAGTCCATAAAACCGAGGGGAAGGCCCGTCGCGGTACCTTGTCATTTCCTCGCGGTGACGTTCAAACCCCTGCTTTTATGCCTGTAGGTACCTACGGCACAGTGAAAGGCATGATGCCAAAAGACATCGAAGCCATTGGTGCGGAAATCATCCTAGGCAACACTTTTCACCTATGGTTGCGCCCAGGTACGGACATCATCGAACAACACGGTGACCTGCATGATTTTGCGCAATGGGATAAACCTATTTTGACCGACAGCGGCGGCTTCCAAGTATTCAGCCTTGGCAAACTACGCAAGATCACCGAAAACGGCGTGACCTTCCAAAGCCCAGTGAACGGCGACAAGGTAGAGCTGACCCCAGAAAAATCCATGGAAGTGCAAAAGAAACTGGGCAGCGACATTGTGATGATTTTCGACGAATGTACGCCGTACCCAGCCACCGAAAAAGAAGCCCGCGAATCCATGGAAATGTCTCTGCGTTGGGCCAAGCGTTCGAAAGCAGCCCATGGCGACAGCGAATCTGCCTTATTTGGCATCGTGCAAGGCGGCATGTACGAAAATCTGCGCGACATCAGCATGGAAGGCCTAGAAGAAATCGGCTTCGACGGCTATGCCATCGGTGGTTTGTCAGTGGGCGAACCGAAAGAAGATATGATCCGCATTTTGGATCACCTTGCCCATAAAATGCCGGAAGACAAGCCTCGCTACTTAATGGGCGTGGGCAAGCCGGAAGATTTGGTCGAAGGCGTGCGTCGCGGTGTGGATATGTTCGACTGTGTGATGCCAACGCGTAACGCCCGTAACGGTCACTTGTTCATCGACACAGGTGTATTAAAGCTGCGTAACGCTGCAAACAAAACTGACACTGGTCCCATTGACCCGACGTGCGACTGCTATACCTGCCAGAACTTCAGCCGCGCTTACTTGCATCACCTTGATAAATGTAAGGAGATTCTAGGCTGTACATTAAATACCATCCATAACCTGCGTCATTATCAGGTGTTGATGGCCGGTTTGCGCAAGGCCCTTGAAGAAGGTACATTGTCGGCCTTTGTTGAAGAGTTCTATGCTAAGCGCGGGTTGCCTGTCCCGCCTTTGGAATCTTAGCTGTCGCTAGTGCGCTTGCTGAGACTGCGTTAAAGCTTGGGCCGGAATGCTCATTTAGCCGCAAGGGGCACGCCGAGTCCAACCTACATGATTAACTTGTAGGTCGGCCTTCAGGCCGACATGTGACTTGAATTCCCGAATAACGCCCTCATAAATGGGCGTCATTCATGTAACGATTTTGAAAGTAGTCGTGTGCTATAACCGCACACAAAATTTTAGGAGACATATCCATGGCCAAGTTATTTGCATTGCTGGCTGCATCTTTATTAACCGTACCGGCTTTTGCTGAAGCGCCAGCTCCAGTACCTGGTCAAGCAAGTGGCATTCAAACCCTGATTTTCTTGGGTGGTTTTGTGCTGATTTTCTACTTTATGTTGTGGCGTCCACAATCTAAGCGTGCGAAAGAACACAAAGCGCTATTGGGTGGTCTACAAAAAGGTTCTGAAGTGGTAACAAGCGGTGGCTTGCTAGGTCGTGTTACTAAAGTAACTGACGAATTCATTGTGATGAAAGTGGCTGACGGTGTTGAGTTACCCGTGCAAAAAGCAGCGGTTGCCGCTGAATTGCCAAAAGGCACCATCAAGTCCATTCAAGAATAATTAAATAATAAGAAATGTCAGAAGCACCGTTCGGTGCTTCTTTCGTATAAGAAACCGGCATATTAAATTTCTAAACTGTGTGCCGTGTTTCACAACAAGGAATCCCACATGTTGAATAAATACCCATTGTGGAAATACCTGCTCATTCTCGTCGTGTGCGTAATGGGCGCTGTGTATGCACTCCCCAATTTATATCCACCTGATCCAGCCATTCAAATCACACCCGCCAAAAGCGGTGATGCTGTAGATGAGTACACCTTAAAGCGCGCCTTGCAAGCCTTGGAAGATGGCCAAGTCGAATACTTTGGCGAAGAACTGCAAGAAAGCAAAACCGCACTGATTCGTTTAAAAAGTGGCGACCAACAATTAGCGGCTAAAGCCTTGGTGCAGCGTCAGTTGGGTGATCATTTTATTGTTGCACTAAACCTTGC
This sequence comes from Pseudomonadales bacterium, assembly GCA_041589295.1. Lineage (GTDB taxonomy): Bacteria > Pseudomonadota > Gammaproteobacteria > Pseudomonadales > Oceanobacteraceae > Bermanella. The sequence continues at coordinate 4,830 of JBFHVZ010000012.1, read as the reverse complement.
TCCTACTACGCCACAGTGGTTGTTGGATATGGGCGCGGGCCCAATGACGCTAGGTTTGGATTTGAGCGGTGGTGTGCACTTCTTGATGGAAGTGGACATGGAAGAATTCCTCAAACAACGTCTGGATAATATGCGCGATGATGTGAAGCGAGGCTTGCGTGAAGAAAAGCTGCGTTACCGTCGTGTTGTGTTGGCTGGTGAAAATGGTATTGACGTTAAATTCAGTGATGAAGACACCCGTGACCAAGCCGAAAATTTTATTATTCGTGAAAACCCTGAGTTTGTTACCAATACTCGTGATGAAACTGAAGCCTTTTGGTTAGAACTGCGTTTGACCGACGTAAAAATTAAAGAGCTAGAAGACTACGCGCTTAAACAAAACCTCACCACCATTCGTAACCGAGTAAACGAATTAGGTGTGGCTGAACCTTTGGTGCAACGTCAAGGTCGCAATCGTATCGTGATTGAATTGCCGGGTGTGCAAGACACCGCCGCTGCAAAAAAGATTTTGGGTAAAGCCGCTAACTTAGAATTCCGTTTGGAAGCACTGCCAGATGAAGCGCGCTACAACACAGAAGAATATGAGTTTAAAAATCCAGAGCGTGGTCGTACCAGTGCGCGTTTAGAAAAGTCTGTGATCGTAACAGGCGATAACGTATCTGGCGCATCCCCAGCATTTGATGAAAACGGGCAACCACAGGTTAATATTAACCTTGACGGCTCCGGTGGTGCGCGCATGGGTAATGTTACTAAGAAGGCCATCCAGCGCCGCATGGGTGTATTGTTTGTCGAGCACAAAGTACGCACCCGCTACGAAATGCAAGACGGTGTAGAAGTCGCGCTTGAAGACAAATACGTTGAGAAAAAAATTATTTCGTTGGCCACTATTCAAAGCGCACTGGGTAGCAGTTTCCGTATTACGGGTTTAGAAGCCGCCGAAGCGTCGGAGCTGGCATTGCTACTACGCGCCGGTGCGTTGGCAGCGCCCATGTACTTCGTAGAAGAGCGCACCATTGGTCCAAGCTTGGGTAAAGAAAACATCGAACTGGGTGTGACGTCTATCCAATTGGGTATGGCCATGGTTCTGCTATTTATGATTGTGTTCTATCGCGTGTTTGGTGTGTTTGCGAACATTGCACTGGCAGCAAACCTGCTGTTGTTAACCGCGATTATGTCGATTTTAGGTGCCACACTTACCTTGCCGGGTATTGCGGGTATCGTATTGACTTTGGGTATGGCGGTGGACGCCAACGTGCTTATTTTCTCGCGTATAAAAGAGGAATTAGCCGAAGGCATGAATCCACAGCAAGCCATTCACAGCGGTTACAACAAAGCCTTCTTAACCATTTTAGACGCTAACTTAACCACCTTAATTGTGGCGGTGATTTTGTTTGCCGTGGGCACAGGCCCAGTTAAGGGTTTCGCGGTGACCTTGTCGCTGGGTATTTTGACCTCCATGTTTACCGCCATCATGGTTACCCGTGCCATGGTAAACCTGATTTACGGTGGTCGTCGCGTTAGCAAGTTGTCCATAGGAGCCTAAGTGATGAAAGAACTTAACTTTATGGGCGCACGTAAAATTGCAGCGGCCCTTTCAATCGCATTGATTTTAGTCTCCATTGCTAGCTTGGCTGTACAAGGCTTAAAGCTAGGTTTGGATTTCACCGGCGGCACCTTAATCGAAGTAGCTTACGAGCAACCGGCCGTGGTGAACGATATTCGTCAAACGCTGGAAGGTGCTGGCTACAAAGATGTTGTGGTTCAGCATTTTGGTAGCGAGACAGACATCCTCGTGCGTATGTCTGAATCTTACCGTGCAAACCTAGGTGACGAAGTACTGGTGACCTTGCGCGAAAACAGCGACAGCAAAGTCGAACTTCGTCGTGCTGAGTTCGTCGGTGCGCAAGTGGGCGAAGAGCTGCGCGACCAAGGTGGTTTAGCCTTGTTACTCGCGTTGGCCGTGGTCATGATTTATGTGGCAGCGCGATTCCAGTTTAAGTTTTCGGTTGGTTCGGTCGTGGCCTTAATGCACGATGTCATCATTATTTTGGGCCTGTTCTCACTGTTCCAGTTGGAGTTCGATTTAACCGTATTAGCTGCGCTGCTGGCGGTCATCGGTTACTCGCTAAACGACACCATAGTTGTATCGGATCGTATCCGTGAAAACTTCCGTATCATTCGTCAGATGCAACCCGTGAACTTGATTAACCTATCGTTAAATCAAACACTGGGTCGTACTATGATTACCTCTTTAACCACCTTGCTAGTGTTGATTGCCTTGCTAGTTGTGGGCGGCGAGTTAATCCATAACTTCGCACTGGCATTAACGGTTGGTGTAGTGGTTGGTACCTATTCTTCGATTTATGTTGCTGCAAATATTTTGCTGTTGATGCACATCAGCCGCGAAGACTTGTTGCCACCAGAAGTGGAAGAAGAAATCGACGATCGACCGTAATCTTGCGGGACGCTGGACGGGAAACGGAAGACGCCTGAGTGGTGTACTTGTTGGTCGGTTTGTAGTTTGTACGAGTGACGCCTCGTCGCGATAAGTGAATCGGTTCGAGGCGAACCTCCTACAACAGAAATGCAGGTCGGATAAATGAGGGACGAGTGCCATCCGACAAAATAAAAGCACACAAAAAAGCCCGAAGATTTTTTAAAATCTTTGGGCTTTTTTTATGAGAAACGAAAAAGCGTTTTCCGTCTCCCGTTTAGCGTCTAGCTTGAATTAAATCAACTCAATCGCCATCGCAGTGGCTTCACCGCCACCGATACACAGAGCCGCAACACCGCGAGTTTTACCGCGCACTTTCAATGCGTTCATCAAGGTTACGATCAAGCGAGAACCGGTAGAACCCACAGGGTGACCTTGTGCACAAGCTCCGCCGAAGATGTTTACATTCTCAGGGTTCAAGCCCAAATCTTTAATCGGCATCATGGCAACCATGGCGAATGCTTCGTTGATTTCGTATAGATCCACGTCGTCTTTGCTCCAACCAGTTTTAGCAAACAGGTTTTCGATTGCGCCAACAGGGGCAATGGTGAACTCAGAAGGGTGTTGAGACTGCGTCGCATGACCCACAATGCGTGCCAATGGCTTAAGGCCACGCGCTTCAGCTTCGCTTTCACGCATCAGCAACAGTGCAGATGAGCCGTCAGAAATAGACGAGGCATTTGCAGCAGTAATGGTTCCGTCTTTTTTGAACGCAGGACGCAGTGATGGGATTTTCTCGATGTTTGCGTTGAATGGCTGTTCGTCGTGCTCAACAACGGTTTCACCTTTACGGGTTGTCACAGTCACTGGGACGATCTCGGCTTTTAGCAGGCCCTCTTCGATGGCTTGCTTAGCACGGGTCAAAGATTGAATCGCGTAATTATCCATTTCTTCACGGCTGTAACCGCGCTTGTCGGCTACTTCCTGTGCGAAAGAACCCATCAAACGACCTGTTTCGGCATCTTCCAAGCCATCCAAGAACATGTGGTCCATGGCTTGGTCGCCGTGGCCCATGCGGTAGCCAGTACGAGCATTTGGCAAAATGTATGGGGCGTTAGACATGGACTCCATGCCGCCAGCGATCATGATGTCGTTGGTGCCGGCTTTGATTGCATCGTGAGCCATCATGGTGGCTTTCATACCAGAACCACACAGCTTATTAATGGTGGTGGCACCCGTAGCATCAGGCAAACCTGCTTTGCGCATGGCTTGGCGAGCTGGGCCTTGCTTAAGGCCAGCTGGTAATACGTTACCCATGATGACTTCTTGTACATCTTCAGGTTTTAGGCCGGCACGGGAAACCGCTTCTTTAATAACAATGGCACCTAGGTCAGTGGCCGAAACCGCAGATAAGCTGCCCTGAAAACCACCCATTGGCGTGCGCACACCGCTTACGATAACAACTGAATCTTGCTTAGACATTGGAATCCTCTCTCGGTCGATTGACTTAGTCCGACCTAGCTAATGGTGAGCGCAAATTATCAGTCCAGATGCGCTCTTTTCACCCCGCAAGGTGTATTGATGCCCCTTTCAACTCCCAGCAAATGGACTTCTCGGGACAGGAAAGGTGGCGGATTGTATCAAGACTCGGCGGTCCTCACCAATCGTAAGGTACCGCCAATTGGTACCATGATGTCACGGCGCGAATTGTCGGGTTGGCTTTGGAATAAATGCGGTTTGAAGAGGCCAATGGGTCACAAATACGCTAATAACGCCTTGATCTACTGACCGAATAATTCATATGATTCTGCAATTAGATTGAACACTCTAATTTGGTACATAAGTGCATTATTCAAACGCCTGTTTGAATAAAAATCCCCATGAGCCTAGGTTTTAGGCGGGGATTCATACTTTAGGGTGATCGTATTGCAAGAGTGCTCAGATATAGTCGACGCCACTGGCTGAAACTGGGTTTTGAGCCTCGGTGCAGCAACAAAACAATAATCATAAAAAGATAAAGGGGAATAACTCCTATGCTTAAAAAGTCCCTGTTAAGTCTCGCGGTCGCTGCCTCTCTCGGGGTGTCAGGCTGTAATATTAGTAGCACCTCCGGTAACGCCGATGCGGATTCTGTAAAACCTGATGTCACGCCAGAACAGCTAGCGGCTCAGCGTGGTGTATTCCCTATCTTTGATCCAGCAAATGGCAAAATGCCTCTGGGTATTGACTTAATTCTGTCTGCAGCAAGTTCCACCGACGGTACTGCAAACACCGGTAAAGTGGGTACTTTTCAAGAAAACCCAATCACCAATGCTATTGACCGCTTAGATGGTGGTATTGGTCTTAGTACGCCAATCGACATTCCTATGAGCGGTAGCGTTATTGATGGCTCTACT
>JBFHVZ010000011.1:0-31126 GCA_041589295.1 Pseudomonadales bacterium | reverse complement strand
GGCGGAACTGTCAGAAGATGTCAGGAGCATTAAACGTGAGCACTAGAAGCTGCTCAGTGACCACAACGACAATTGAAAAGTAGAAACGGAAGCGAGCGTTGCGGTCCCTAAACCAACTTCGATTCCTTTTAGCATGAATGCATTACTCGTTTTTTCTTGTTGATATACGCACATCGTAGGTCGAGGCTTTAGCCCGACAAAAAAACCTAGCCCATAAAAAACCAACCCCACCACCTCTACTAACCACCCTTGACGAGCGGCAATATGTTGCCGCTCGTGTCCTACAATGTAGCGATAACGCACTGCAAACCCTCTGCAAATCAAACGGTTACCACATGGCCATGAACTTACTTCAGTTAACGCGATTAGGTTTATCGTTTTTTAAGAGGTAGCCACCAATGTATAAGATATGGGCTTTACTGCTGTACTTAACTCTGGGTAGCCCTTCTGTGCTTGCTGCGAGCTTTATTAAGTCCACCGTTTACCCTGTCCCGCCAGACCAGTCATTAATGCAGTCGGTAGAGGCTGCACTGTTAATTCTACAAAAAGAGGCCATTCAGGAATCTGGTGTGCTGGTTCAACAGGTACTAACCCTTGAAACCCGCCAGGACAACGTGATGACCGAGGATGAGGTACAACAATTGGCAGCGGCGGTTACGCTGACGCGGATTATTTCGCAGGCCTATGACGGCAAAGAATTACTAATCACTGCAGAAATCCAAATTGATGATTCGCAAGTTATTACGGCGCTTTCACAGTGGCATGAGCTAACGCTTGCACAGGCTCAACGGGATGCGGCGATAGATGAACTCATCAAGCAACAGCAAGCACGAGAAGACGCCGAATTAGATTTACGCATTCAACAGCGCCAAACCGAGAAGCAACGCCAACAAATTGTTGAGTTAAAAGCACAAGTACAATTGCTTGAACGATTAAACCAGCAGCAACTAGCAGAACAAAACCGTTTAGAGCGAGCCACACAACAATCGGCCAAACTGAAAAACAGCGTAGCAACCCGAATCGACAAACAACACAAACAGTTTATGGCTGATTTGGCATTTTACCAAAATGCGTGGGTACACGGCATGACCATACAGGATGCGCGGCAGTTTCATCGCTTTGTCAGCAAGCCATTTTATTCAGAGGCGGACCGAACCACCCTTTCATTTATAGATCAGCGTTATACCGAGCGTTTTGCTCAACCTAGACATGACACATACATCATCCAGCAGGCGTTTTTAAACAATCAAATGACCTATCTTCTGGCGGTCACACACAAAGGACAACATCGCATCAAAAACCTGTACATCGCTACCGAGTTAGACCGCACAAGTGACAATCAAATTAAAGTCACTTCAACACCTATGCTGCAAAGCCCATTGCTGAATAGTTTGAGATCGAATAACGTAGAGCGCGACTCAGCCAACTCGGCTTATTTTTACAAGTAGGTGTGTCTACTATGCCCATAATTCGCATTATTGCGCCTAGTTCATTTTCGACTCCCGATAATGTGGACGCTTGCCTGTTACAAGTCATTGCGCAACTAAGCGAACTAACGGGCATCAATCAAGAATTCATCAGCGCCACATTTCAAACCCTACCTGCCGGACATTATCAAGCAGGCGGCGAAGCAAACACTAAATTGCCGCTGCTAGTTGAATGCTTAATACCTAGCTTCCACAACGGACAAAAACAAACCGTCATTTTAGACGCATTAGCCCAAGCCCTATTGGACACATTTAAACTGCGCCAAGATCAACTGTTTATAGAATTGCGACTTGCACAAAGTGGTCGCATTTGGGATAGCGGTGAAATCTTACGTTGGGACAAATAAAAAAGCCAAACCGCTTGGTTTGGCCTTGTAAGTAGCAAGAAAACACTAAAGAGAAAAAAGGACAGGCAGAATAAAACTGCAGATGGCAGTTTATTCTTGCACTTGATCTTCTTTACCCAACCATTCGATCTTGTATAGATCACGACGACGGTCTAGGTAATTACGCACTGAACCTTCGTTTTGTAGTTTGTGCAACTTATCTAAATCCAAATCCACAATTAACGTCATTTCGGTATTCGGTGTGGTTTCGGCCATAACCGCATCGTGCGGGAACGAGAAGTCAGACGGCGAGAACACGGCAGATTGCGCGTACTGAATATCTGCTCCGTCTACTTTTGGTAAGTTACCTACGCTACCCGCTATGGCAACGTAGCATTCGTTTTCGATCGCACGGGCTTGCGCACAGCAGCGAACACGCAGAAACCCGTTTTTAGTATCTGTCCAGAACGGTACAAATAGAATCTGCATCCCCTCCTCGCTTAACAACCTTGCAAGCTCGGGGAATTCGACATCGTAACAAATCAATATACCGATTTTGCCAAAGTCGGTATCAAAGACTTTTAACTTATTACCGCCCTGCATGATCCACGCGCGTTTTTCGTGTGGTGTCGGGTGCAATTTGTATTGAGCATCTATGGTGCCGTCGCGACGACATAAATAAGCGACGTTAAGCAGCTCATCGTCTTCAATCACCGGCATAGAGCCCGCAATCACGTTGATGTTGTACGACACGGCTAAACGGGACACTTCTTCGACGATTTCTTTACTAAATTCGGCCAACGCTTTAATAGAGTCTATGGAATCATTGTGATTTTCCAAGCCCATTAACGGAGCATTAAAGAATTCTGGGAACAATGCCAAGTCACATTGATAATCCGACAGCGCATCAATAAAAAACTCAACCTGCTGAATCATCTCTTCGACCGACTTGAACGGACGCATTTGCCACTGCACACAACCGATACGCGCTGTGGTGCGCTCTGCACCAATCAGCTGTGCTTTTTTCGGTTCGTAATAAAGGTTGGTCCACTCTAGTAGTGTGGCAAAACCGTGGCTTTCTTCATCTTCAGGCAGGTAACCTTTGATGACGCGACGAACGTCAAACTCATTCGAGAGCTGGAACGTCAGAATTGGATCATAGATTTCTTTACGGCGTACTTTTTCAATGTACTGCTGCGGACTAAGTGTGGACGCGTAATCTTTGTAGTTGGGAATGCGGCCACCTGCAATGATGGCGCGCAGGTTTAAGTTTTGGCAAAGCTCTTTTCGAGCCTCGTACAAGCGTCGACCCAAACGCATGCCGCGATAATCTGGCGAGACAAAGACATCGACACCATACAACACATCACCCAAAGGATCATGGGTGGTCAGGTAAGCATTGCCCGTGATTTGATCATAGGTATGTTGATCACCAAATTTGTCATAATCCACGATGACACTAAACGCGGCTGCCACAACGACGCCCATGTCTTCGATACAAATTTGTCCTTCAGGGAATATGGTTAATTGCGAACGGTATTTCTTTTTGGGCCAAGCGCCTCCCAAACCTGGGTAAACTTTATCCATGAGCTTTTTGACATCGTCAAAGTCGTCCATGGTAAGGTGTCGTAGTTTTAGTTTGTGCTCGGCATTTTCAATAATACTGTCTTCCGTCATGACCATTTCCTACCTAAGAAAACAGTATCTTATGCAACATTCAGACAAGGCGCTAGCGGATTGTATTAAGACATCAAATTGGCCATTGCCGCACTGGAAAGCCTAAGTTAAGATGGCCCACGAACAAAAAAGATAACGGTATAAAATGGACAGCGCCGATTTAATTTCAACCTACGATAAGCTTATGCACCAGTGCCATGACCTTAGCCAATCCATTCAACAGGCGCAGCGACCGATTTGGGTTCCCCTGTCTGATGAAGAACAAGCAAATGGTTTATCTATGGCGCGTAAAGCAGGCGAAGCCTATGCGGATGTCTGGTATCAGAACGGTCAAGACGGACGTGAAACCCGTAGCTGTTTTGGCTTAGTAGGAGCCAGCGACGCGCAGTTACAGCAAGCACGTCAAATCAACCAATTAAAAGATCAACTTAAGAGCCAAGTAAACGCACTTAAACAAAAAGACAACGCGCGCTGGTTAGAAGTTAAAGGCGAACTAAATAAACGTCATGATCATTTACGCAGCACACTTCATTTTGCAGGCTTGGCACGCTTACACCTAAAGCAAGCATGGCGACACATACCCATTTTAGAGCACACGCCCAAACGAGTAGGCTTTAACTGGTACAGCAGTGGTCGGTCCATTCAAAAGATAAGCATAGAGCAAGCGCAAAAAGCACTGGAAAAACTGGATGTGGACAGCCCACATATTCAACTTCAACTTGGAACGTTAGGACAACTGCGCCCTAATACGCCGCTCGCAAAAGTACAAAAGCTAGCACCTGTCATGCGGGCCAATGTCTTTTTTGCCGAAGGTGTTTCGCCAGACCGTTTGGCAATGAATGTTTCGTTGCCCATTTTATTTAAACCAAACGAAAAAGGCGGCCTACCAGAACATAATCAACCACCGCTGTCACCGCCAGAGTCACGCCAACGGGCCGTTCGAAATGACCGCAAAATTGAAGATGAACCTTTTTTGCCGAGCATTCGGGTGCACCGCTATATTTAATCTTTGCTAATGCCTTCCTAGCACAATGGCTTCGGCACGGTTGGTCACTTCAAGTTTTTGGTAGATATTCTTTAAATGCCATTTAGTTGTGGTGACCGCCACGTTGAGTTGTCGACTGATTTCGGCATTGCTCAAACCACTCACCAACAGGGCATAAACCTTTTGTTCTTTTTCGGTTAGCCGCCCTAACGCCTGCGCCTGTAGTTGCGCGCGATCAAGCGCACGTACACCCTCTTCCGATTCGCTAAACAAATCATGAAATACACCACGAAACAATTCAGGCAATTCCACATCGCCCGATTGATGAGCATGCGCAAACACAGTATTTAGGCCGGGAGTTTCGTCAAATATATTGCGTGAAAACCCCATTAACCCATATTCATAAACCAACTGCTTTAACTCGGCCAGCGCCGCATGCACACAGCCGCGCACGTAATAAACCACCACCAAATTACTTTTTGCAATCAGACTACGGCTTACCATATTAAGGCCGTCTAGCTTATCCATTAAGGGCTGCAAAAGCTGCTCCGCCTGATCGTATTGCTCCCGTGCGGTTAGGCTGTACACCTGCGCCAACAGCAAGCGATCCACCGACTCTTGATAACGTCCTTCGTCACTTAATTGATCAACCTGCACACGATGCAGTTGATGCAAATCAGTCAATTTCCGCACTTTGTTTAAGTCTTTTTGCACCAAAGCCTGCCGCATGGATTCTTGCACACACTGACTGGTGAACCTTGGGTAATCTCCCAAGACCAATATACTGTGCAATTGCTCCAGTATACGGCCTGCTTTGCGCACATCACCGTCAATGAACAACAATCGCGAGTAATACAAATAGACGGTGGCAATGACTTCGGTGACGCAAGCGTAGCTTAAATTGGGCAATAGGCTTTCGCATAATTGCCGAGCCTCCGCCAGTCGGTTTTGCTCGTATTCCACAACCACCATGGCGGTATTTACATTCACCCAAGCCAAACTGCCAACCGGATAGTTATGGGTAGCATTTAACGCCGAAATGTAATTCACCGCATCTAAACCCCGCCCCTTGTAACGCTCACACAAAGCGATGATTAAGTGCGCGTAGCTTTCAAGCAAAATAAACCCTTTTTGCCCCAACAGATGCTTAGCTTTGTGAGCAACACGGGTTGCCTCGTTTAGGTTGCCACCTTGCAGCTCGCGATAGGCAAGGATGATGTAACCAAACAAGCGAAAGTCGTTGACGTAGCTGTCATTCACCAAGGCATCCAACTTTGCCTGACTAATGGATTCGGTGTCGTGCTGAAACATGTGCAGGCTTAACTCTAAAAATTCTAAATCGCCTACAAACTCCTGCCCTGCCTTAGCATCCAATAAGCTAGTGGCCATTTCACTATTTTTAAGACGGTCTAAAAAATATTGCGCCTGATTAAAACGACGGGAAAAAATTAACGAATAGGCATACGAAAACGCAAGGTGTTCATCATTTAACAGTACCGAGTCATCCAACTCGCCCATGCGATGAATTATAAAATTGAAGTCACCCGACCTTAACCAGACGGGAATCACTTTACGCAGCAAACTGTTGTAATAGTCTACATCGTTGGTTTTTGCACCATGATCTAAGCACAGAGCCAGCTCGTTTATGCGCCAGCAGTATTCAGCACACTGCCTATGTATACGACCAATGCTTGATCTGGGCTTTTCTTCGAACACTTTTTGCCGCACATAATCCGCTATTAACGAATGGTAACGATACCAGCCGGGTTTTTCTTCTAGCTCAACCAGAAACACCGAATAATGCAGCAATTGCTCGATTACCTGATCGGCATCGTGCCGCCCAAACAAATGATTACACAAGTCGGCGTTAAAAATATCCAGCACAGAGGAGTAAAGAAAAAACTCTTGCAGCGAGTCAGGCAGTGCTTGATAAATTTCGTGGGCAAAGTAGTTGGCCAGATCGGGTTGATTGCCATCAAAATGTTGCAGCGCCGCTTCGCCGTATTTTTCAAACGAGAGCAGTGCGATTTTCACTCCGGCCATCCAGCCTTCTGTGCGATTCAAAATCTGTTTTGATTGTGCAGGCAAAAGGGGCTTACCCGTGACTTCTTGATTTAGCATCGACAGCTCTTGTTCGCTGAGCATTAAGTCTGCGCTGTCGATTTGCAGCAACTGATTTTCGAGTTTTAATCGACTTAAATTAATACGCGGCGGAAATCGCGATGCCACCACCAAGTGGATATGGTCCGGCAGACCCTGCAACATTTTACTAAAGATGCTGCGCGCGTATTCAGAGTCCACATTGTGGTAATCATCCAGCACGAGAAAAAGTTCAATGGGAATGGATGCCAGCACCTGATGTATAGACGAAACAATGACATCTTCATCTAACTGCAATTGGTCGTTAAATAAATTAAAAATAGGTGCATCGTAAACCTGAACGGTTTTGCGGATTTCATCCAATAGACATTTGAGCGCGTTGTGCACGCTAAAATGCTGGCCGTTTAGGTTCACCCGTACAATGGTACGTTCGTCGCTGGCCTGTTGCCACTGATCTAACAACGTAGATTTACCCGACCCAGCAGGTGCCAGTAACAAGGTCAAACGATATTTATTAGATTGAGATAACAGCTCGATGAGTTCACTGCGTTCAATGAGACCATTCATATTATTTTTATTATTTTACAATCGGTTTGTGCGTTTGCTTTGAGTCGCCAAAGCCAGCATGTATTTGTCTTTTTAGAGCCACTACAAAGTCAAGCACACAACAAAATACACGCTAACGCGGCCAAATATTCTTTCCTTGGGCGGCTTATCCTTTCTTTAAATAATCAACTGTTTCACAAAATGATTAATTGATTCGGTTGGCGTTTTTACATCTTAATTTTATTTTGCTGACTGCATCACGCTTTTTTAAGCCGCTTTTCGCCAATTCGTGGATATTCCTTTTCGTTTCGTCCGTTTATCACTTTTTTACCCACCCTACCCCTCCCTTGGGAGGGTGTTTGGAGCGGTCAGATTCTTCTAGCCTTGCCTGCGTTCAGATCTAACAAGACCAAAAACCTGAACGGTCGTTTTTTTACAAAATATACAATAACAATAAGCAGGAGAACTCCATGAGTGGCTCAGTATGGGTAACATGGCCAGCCTTCACCAAGTTCGGTACGCTCGGTATTTTTGCCGGCTTGCTGACGCTAGGCTTGCAGCGAGAAGACCTTCTCGAAAACAATCTATTTGATTTAGAAGATTATCCGAAACACAACGCCGAAATCGTGTGTGACGAACGCAGCTTGACTGCTCGTACCGAAGACGGCACCTGTAACCGACTGGAAAACCCAGCCGAGGGTTCTGTATACATGCGTTTTGGGCGCAACGTCAGCCCAGAAACCGTACAAGCAGAACTAGACGCAGACACCTTGTTGTCGCCAAACCCGCGCGAAATTAGTAACCATTTAATGGGACGTGACGAATTTAAACCCGCGACCAGCGTTAACTTTATTGCCGCGGCTTGGATTCAGTTCATGATTCACGACTGGGTAAGTCACGGGCCTAACAGCCAAGACGACCCAATTGAAGTGCCATTACCACCAGGTGATGCACTAGGCACAGGCACCCTACTGGTTGAACGGACTCAACCAGACCCTACACGCACAGACGCCGATGCGGGTCTCCCCCCCAGTTACCGCAACGTAAACACCCATTGGTGGGACGGTTCGCAACTGTATGGCAGCGACAAAGCCACTAACGACCGTGTGCGTGCCTTTGTTGACGGTAAATTGAAAGTTACCGACCAAAACACGCTACCGACTGACTACTTATCGGGCGTACCCGTTACGGGCTTTAACGACAACTGGTGGCTTGGCTTAAGCATGATGCACCAACTGTTTACGCTAGAGCACAACGCCATTGCCGACATGCTAAAAGCCAACAACCCAGACAAGGACGACCAATGGTTATACGACCGTGCGCGTTTGATCAACGCTGCGTTGATGGCAAAAATTCACACGGTTGAATGGACACCCGCCATCATTGCCAACCCTGTCACCGAACGCGCCATGTACGCAAACTGGTGGGGGCTAGCCGGAGATCGCGAAGGCCGCGACCAGTTTCAAGATGAGTTCCAAAAGCTGTATGAAGATTTAGCCAAAGGCGACTCGTTTGTTAAAACCGTACTGGGCATCGACCCTGAACTTCGTGAAAAACTTGATGATGCTTCCTTCTTAGAGCACGCCTTAGGCGGCCTTGTGGGTGCGCGTAAAGCCGACAACGCCGGTACCGCCTACACCCTAACCGAAGAATTTGTGCAGGTTTATCGTATGCACCCATTACTGCGCGACAGCGTAGACGTGTACGACATCGGCTCTAACATGGTGAGCAATTCTATTCCCATTCAAAACACCCGCGATGGCGATGCCGAAGACATTCTTGCCAGCGAAGGTGGCGACCGTCTGTGGTACAGCTTTGGTATTACTCACCCGGGTTCATTGACGCTGCATAACTACCCACAGTTTTTGCGTAACTTAGACATCCCAATGGTGGGCAACATTGACCTTGCCACCATAGATGTACTGCGTGACCGTGAACGCGGCGTACCTCGCTACAACGAATTGCGTCGTCAAATTGGTCTTAAACCCATTACCAAGTTCGAAGATCTCACCGAAGACCCAGAAACATTGGCGCAGTTAAAACGCATTTATGAAAACGACATTGAGAAAATTGACGCCTTAGTGGGCCAGTTAGCCGAAACCGTACGCCCAGAAGGCTTCGCCTTTGGCGAAACGGCGTTCCAAATTTTTATTCTTAATGCCTCACGTCGCTTAATTACCGACCGCTTTTATACCGAACACTACACCCCAGAGGTTTATACCCAAGCAGGTATCGACTGGGTTGAAAACAACACCATGGTGGATGTGCTTAAGCGTCACTTCCCCGAACTGGGTACCAGCCTAGTAGGCATGGACAACGCCTTTAAGCCTTGGGGTTTGAAGATCACCGACGACTACAAACAGTGGGCTGGCTGTGACAAGCAAGACCACTTGTGGGTCAACGGCGCGCTGCGCACCAGCTACCAGGACGGCGAACGCCCAGCATTACAACCTGTGGACATTGGCGGCTTGATCGACAGCATTCTATGGACAAAAGTAAAACGCAGTGGCGACGTAGCACCGCTGGGGTATGAAAAACCCATTCACGCCTACGGCGCGATGGCCACGGTTAAATTCGAGTCCACAGGCAACCATGACTACACAGGTTTGTTTAAAGGTGCTGAATGTGGCTTGTTACGCTTGTCCGTTACAGGTGACCCAAGCGACCGTGGCTTCGCACCCGGCCTAGCATGGAAAGCCTTCGTTGATGGCAAAAACAGCCGCAACGTCTCGGCCCTGTACACCCTGTCGGGCCAAGACACCAACCATAACTTCTTCGCCAATGAACTTTCGCAGTACGTTTCGCCAGAGGTAAACGAAACACTAGGTACCACAGCGCTATTCTCTTTAGTGACCACCAAACCAACACGTCTAATGACCAGCAAAATGGCCAAGGTCACGCAAGACGGTACGGTAGAATCCAACCTTAAAGCGCCAACGCAAATTTACTTTGTGCCGCGCCCAGAAGTGAAAAGCCTGTTTAGCACAGATGCCCATGATTTCCGTGACGACCTCGTGTCCATTCCAGCCGGTACCGTGCTGTACGACGTGTATGGCACCTCGGACGAGATTCGCCACTCGATTATTCCGTACTTTAATAAACGCTACGCCAACAGCCGCCGTAACAGCGCGGTTAAGCTAGGCGAAATGACCACAACGTCGGCCTTTACGACATCTGTATTTGGCGATGGCGGCGTTTTCTTCCGTCACCAACGTTACGAAGATGATGTGCAATAACCATCACCTCTGACACCTCCTCCTACATTCTCACGATGTAACGGTGTGCTTGGGCTGGCTTTGCCAGCCCCTTTTTTTCCCAGCCCCTGTTTTGCCCGCCGCTGTTTTGCCCGCCTTTATCGCTCAAACACACCATCAACCCCACGTTAAGCTGCTAGGCTTAGTAAATGGCTTTGTGTGCAACATGCCTTACCTACTCATTAGTTTTACGTCGGTATTCGCAAATGGATGTTTATGGTCATCGTGGTGCAAAAGGCGTTTCCATGGAAAACAGCTTATCTGGGTTTCGTGCCGCCGTGGACGCTGGAGTAACCCGATTTGAACTGGACGTACAGTTAAGCAAAGACCGAAAAATGGTGGTGTTTCACGACAACCGCCTAACCCGTCTCGTAGGCACCCGCAACAAGGTGCGCCAGCTCACCGCCGAACAACTAACCCAAAGCGTGCTAAAAGGCACCGACCAAAAAATACCCTTGTTAGAAGACGTGGTCGCAGCGTGTCCGTCTGTTGTGCATTGGCAGTTTGAGATTAAAACCAATCGGGTAGACCCACACTTTTTGCGTCCAATGGCGCACCTAATTAAGCACTACAACCTAGCAGGCAAGGTCGTAATCACCAGTTCACACCGCGGCATGCTAGCCGCTTTCAAACGGGTCATGCCCGAAGTCCCCAGAGGTTATGTGCAAGAGCGAGGAATGCCCAGCGGCATCCGCGTTGCCCGCCAACTGGAGTGCCAGTACCTGTGCATCAATAAAAATCTAGCTAAGCGCAGCTACATCAAAAAAGCCCAAGAGCGCGGCTTACATGTATCCATTTGGACGGTGAATGACCCAGATGACATGAAACGAATGCAGCGCCGTGGAGCCAATAGCTTAATCACTGATTACCCCAAAACCGCACTGGATATCATCGGTTTAAATGCTTGAATACTTGAATGCTTGCCTGATGTCACAGATTGATGGACTAAGAAAAAACAGAAGAGAAAAAAGGAAAAAGGCTCGGGTTTGATACTCCCCCAAGTACGGCCACTTAACACAGAAAGTAGCCTCCAACGCACACGCGCGATCATTGCGATCAACAGCGCTCGGTCAAACCCAAGCCTTAATGGCATTTTAGAGCTCACACCCTGAGTGTTTCTTACGAATTCGTGCCATTCCTGACAAAACACTCAGAAGTGTGAACCAGATAAACCTAATAGCGAATGATCTTCCACCAACCATTAGGATTTAAAAACAGCAAAGGCGCATAGGTGGCAGCCCCTGCCACCGGAATATCACCAGCAGCAAAATCCCAATACCCAGCATCACCATCGCCACCGTTGCCAGCCAACCACTGCCATTGATTGCCAGAAAAACCGAGCGTGTGGGACCAACCATTGTTTACGTTATACACCAACACTTCGCTTTGGCCGTCACCATTGATGTCAACCGCGACAAAGGTATCACTAGTACCTATTTGCCAGTAGGCAATTGATCCGTTACCAGCCCCTTCCAAATAACCCCACTGGTTATTGGCGTACGTCATCGTGTGATGCCAGCCATTGGCATTGGCCGCAAGCAACTCGTCTTTACCATCGCCATTGAAATCACCTGTAACGTAATGGTCATTCGCAGAAATTCCCCACCAATAAATCTGCCCATTAGTACCCTGAGATAAAATATCCCAGTTCTGCGTTTGGGCATTTAAACGCATCGTAAAATGTGCGCCCGTCGAAGGTTTGATGAGCAAAACTTCATCAACACCATCACCGTTAAAATCACCCGCTAATAGCCTGTCATCCCAATCAATATCGCCGTTACTGGCGCTTTGCAGTTGGTTCCACCACCCGCCATTATTAAAGGAAAACGTTTTGTAATGGCCACTTGGGTTCGCAAACAAAATGTCGTCATATCCATCGCCATTAAAGTCACCGACTGCATGTTTGTCATCAGCTGCGGTCCACCATACGCCAGCAAATGCGTGGTTTTGTTTGTTCAATACACGCCAAGTTGCCAACGCATTACTATCAAAGCGTGTGATCATCAAAGCCCGTTGACCTGGTTTAATCATCAGTAACTCAGGCCCATAAGATTCTGAAAAATTGCCTGCTAAATAATCATCTGTACTGGCGATCGGCCAACTTGCGAGATCCGCATCACCTTCATGGGTATTAGTAAAATGTTTGCCATCGTTTCCTACGTGATAGTCCCAATAATTTGAACAGGCGGATACATGGGTGTATGCCCATTGTGACCAATGAATATCATCTAAATGGAGCTGGGTATTCATTCCTACATAGCTGGAATACATCACGGGACCAACATAGCCGCGAGTTGGCTGGCCCATCGCACGGCCAATGCCATGCAGTAACGCAGTTTCTAAATGGTGGACACCGTTGCTACCGCTGTTTAGGGACCAATTCTTTGATAAGTTAATCGAAATCAAACCTTGATCTGGCCAGCCATATTCGTTCCCAACTACCAGCTCAGACATACGAGTGCCGCCACCATAAAAACCCGATGTAGACCAACGAAACGTCAAGTCAGAACTGGCGGAAGATGTTTCAACGAACGAAACCCGAAAGAATGGCTGCCAAGTAGCCAAAGCTTGGGCTATGGCCTGCCGCTGCCCTAATACGCTTAAAGTCGGGTGATAATTCTCTATCTTGTAAGTGAATGTGCTTTTGCAAGGCCAGCTTTGTGCTGAGGCTTGCGTAGACATAGCCAGCGAAAATAAGAGTGTATATAGAGCTTTGACCAAGCCCTGTTTAAGATTTTTCATAAGCCGTTTTCCTTAACCAGTTTTAATCGGCATTAACCGAATGACGCTAACGCGCAGCGGCATTAAATACCAATGCATGAGATATTTGCTGCCACAAATACAAGGTATAACTCCTTTTGTCTTATACGAAAAAATCACTAAAAAAGCCGACACGCGTATGCGTGTCGGCTTACACATATTTCAACCAATTCGACTAGTGGCCGCTGTCGGCGATGTAGTCGGTAATGGCTGCGTAGAACTCAAGCTCGTCAAACGTGTCTGGACCTACGCCAATCACGTCTAAGTGATCTTGGTTAACCAAGTAGCTTTTAGAGGTCATCTGCGTTGAATTAGGTGCATTTAGGTTCGACACAAAGCCAGTACCCGTGCGCTGGAACACATAGTCCAAGCAGCCAAAGCACTCAACATATTCCAAACGATATCCCATGTGTTGCGAGTTAATACCTACTACGCCATCGTCATCTAAGTTGCTTGGGTTGCCGTCGCCTTTGCCCAATGCACCATCATTATTGCAGTCTGTGGTGCAGTAGCCATCACCGTCAATGTCATACAGAAAGTTGCTTAACAACCACAAGGCTGGGTTCACACTGCCACCGTTTTGCGCCGTCATAATGGAACGGGCACGTTCGATGTTGCCACCCTCAGCTGGGTATTTGTTGTTAAACGCTTTCATACCTGTGGTTTGACCATCATTGGGGTCGTAGTCGTTGTAGTTTAATTTCTTCAACGAATCAATGATGTTGCTACCACTGCCATAAATGATGTTGCCGAAATAGTTAGCCATGGTTTCGGTCACTTGGTTGGTGTAGTTATCCAACACATGTTTTGCCACTGGCGAACCACGGTGTGGAGACGACACGCTGACATGGGTTTTGACTACGGCGTAGCCTTTACGTTGCTTCAACAACTTAGCGGCTTTACGCGTATCAATACCACCCTGTGAGTGCGAAATAACATTAACGTACTGCGCACCACTGGTTGCCATGTAGCTTTCGATATTGTCAGCCAGCTGCGAGCCACGTACTTCCGAACTGTCGAACGGTTGTACTGCGCTGATGTAGCTTTTTTGCCTGCTGTTAATATCGTGATTGCAACTGTTTTCTAAAAAACCATCGCAAGGATCAAGAACGAACTGACCATAGTCGTCGCCCCAGTAGTCGTAACCCAAAATATCATCAAAGCCTGCCATACCATGGGCAAATACAATGGGATACTTGGTAAGGTTTGCGTCGCGTGCTTGCACACTGGTGGACACCAATAGCAAGAGCGACATTAAAGTAACGGTGATTTTCATTTTTTATTTCCTGAACTTAAATTTTTATTTTTATTGTTTTTGGCCTTAGCTTTTTAAATTAGCTTGGTGGTTAGTGCGGTTTTTTCCTCCGTAGCAGTTTAAGAATTTGCGGTTGACGAAGAAGCACAAAACAATTGAATTTTAGAATCAGTCAATAAACAAAATTATTGTTTAAATCCTGTTTTATTGATTAGTACTTTCGGGTAAGTTCTGGACGGCGAATAAACCGTTTGGCTGTCAATGTGTCAACAGGACGCGTTCGCACAACCGTAAAATTGGCACAAACTGACAGCTTTAAAGCAAAACCTTAGTCAGCTAACGAAAATAAAAATAAAAAAGGCATTAAAAAATGAAACAAAACAAAACGTTTGTTTTGGTCGCAATGGGTTTAACCGCCCTTGCCGTAGGTATTTATCAGTCACAAAACCAGCCAACCGTGATGCTCAATGAATCAAATGGACTAGCCCAAATAGGTGAGGCCGAAACGCGATTAGACCTTGCTGAAAAAATACGTCCGCCGGTTTCTGCGGCCATCGACAAAAAAAATGAGCCCGACGAAAAAGCTATTCAAACAGCATTTTTAGAGAAATTTTCTTCACGTATTTCTCAACCCAAAGGCAAAATTCAATTTATAGATCAGCTCATTCGCTACCTGCAAAAAAACTACGGCGCTGAATGGCAAACGTATTTTGCACAATGGGTTGAAACGATTTTCCCTGAGCAAGCCGAGTTGATTTTGGCCATGCACAACACGATGCAAACCTATCAGCAATGGTTAATTGACGAAAAACATAGTTTGGCCGCCATGACACCCGATGAACGTCGTCGAGTCACTTGGGAAACACGACGCAGCTTATTCGGCGAAGATATGGCCAATGCCATTTGGCAAGGCAGCCTGCAACGAGAACAAATCAGCGCGAGCCTTTCACGTTTAAACGAACAAACTGATTTAACCTTTGCGGAGCAAGCCGCATCTTATCGCCAGGCCATCGAAGCAGCTCTAGGTGATCAAAGCGACTCTTTTATCCAAAAGCACCAGCAAGAAACCATTGACCGGTTTTTAAATACACGCGCCGTACAAGAAAACTTACAAACAATGCCTACCACACAGCGCAAAGCCGCATTGGCAAAACTACGCAGTGACATGGGTATGGATGAAGCTGCCATCGAACGCTGGGAAGCCTTGGACGAACAACGTGAGGCCCGCTGGGCTAAGGGCATGGAATATATGAAGCAACGTGCCGAACTGGACACAGAAGCGCTTACAAAATTGCAAAACGAATTGTTTGGTGACGAAGCCGAAATCATTCGTAATGAAGAGTCCGGTGGTTACTTTCGATTTAGTCGCCCACAAATTATTGGCTTAAATTAATGGATTCATCGAATTTCTATACCTGAACCAACGCATCAAAACCAACGAACCAAAATCAACCAATCAAAATCAACCTATCATAGTCACAAAGAAAAGCCGCCCTGCTGCATTCAACAGGGCGGACTGCTTTTTTAAAATACGCTTTCAACTTTGCGAACTAATATCAGCGAACCAACTAACAACAAACCAATATCAGCAAAGCCACACGCCCGCTAAAACTGATAGCGGAAGTAACCACCTTGCGCAGCGTTATCCGGATACCAGTCGTATTCAATGGGTGTATCACCGTCCACATAAAAGTCATTATTTCCAAACACCACAAAATTTATGGCGCCGCTTGGACTACCAATCCAATGTAATGGCAAAAAGACTTCGCCTGTGTGCCCACTCCAAATGCGCCCTACTTCGTATCCCGCCGTAAACGGCGAAGTAACCCACTGCCAGTCTTGGCCACTGCCCGCATATTGATACACGTTAACGCCTTCGATTAAATAATCCGCGCCAATTGGAAACTGTCCAATACCCGCAAAACCACCCTGAAACCCAGTGGTCGGATCGTCGTCGGTGTCAATAAACACTTGAAACCCCCAGCTCACATAAATATTGGTTTCGTTGGTGTATGCCATTAACAGCTCATGGGTGTCTGTGGTGTGCGCCATCTGAATTTGTCGCCAATTGGCTTGATTACCCGCACCACTTAAATGACCCGGCTCGCTAACGTGTTGCACATCGTCAGGGTCGCTGGCGTAAGCACTTAGGCTTTGCCAATCAGACAGCAATCCATCCAGCACTATGTCGGACTTTAAAATCGGATTTGAAATGGGTGCGATTAAGGTAATAGTTTTACCTTCGTCTTCGAGATTGCGATTGCCTTTCGTATCTTCCGCAATGACCTTCACACGGTAGCTATGGCCCTGCTGCAAACCAGTTAGAGTGTACTGGTTTGCCCCATGACTTTGCGGTGCGTGCAACCATTCGGGAGTGGTTTCGAATGCCACTTGGTTTAACTCAGTGATGGTTGACGCCGTAACATCTTCAATCACTAGATCGTAGTGCACAGGATAGGACTGGTCGATGGCAAGGTCCCACTGTACAACCACCTCGCCTGCTTGTGCCGTCGTAAGCAATGCCTGAACACCCACCCGACGATTTGGGTTTTCGGTGTTGTAGGCGGTATGCCCCGTATCACTCCACTGCGGTGCCTGCGTGTCGTTTTGCGAATCTGGCAGCCAACTGGAGAATGCAGCGCTATGGGTATTCAGGTCACCGTTAGGTGCAAGGTATGCAGAAAAACCCATTTGCCGTACATGCACGTCAAATGCATCGGACTCAATGGCAGTGCGCCCGCTTTGATAGTCTAACGAAAACACAGTAAAGCCATCTGGTCTTGCTGCTTCGGCTAACACTTTGGGCGCAGTATTAAATCGGTTTTCGTTGTAAAACGCGGATACGCCCTGTGCGTCATCATCCGCTGGCTCACTGTCGTAACGAAAACTTTCGAATAAAAAGCCGTTCACAAACGGACGAATACTGTGATCAATACTGTATTCTTGCGTCACATTGCTTTTTAAACCGGCGGAGAAAAAGAAAGCACCGCGATTCGCCAGCACCCAGTGATTAGGATATTCATCACTAATAAACTGCACGGTTTGCTGCATGGCTTGAGCAGACCAAGGATACCAACCCGCGCCATCATAGGGCCCTGCCGTATCCAACGTGTCTAAGAAGAAACCGTCAAAACCAAAATTCGCACTGCGATTGCGCAACGCATTTGCATCGCGCGGACCGGCCAGTTGTTGCAAACCAGCTTCATAAAATCGCCCCGCCACAGCATGGGTACCAATGCGCATATTGTTAATTACCCAGCGCCAGTTGGCGTCGGGGAAAACCATTAAACCGTGAAAATGTGGATTCAAATCAGGTTGGCCATCTGGCACCAAGCGCTGTGCTGTTTGCACCGACAACACTTGACCATTGCTCCCATAAGTGACCGTTTGGGTATCAACATCCATGTAAAAACTTTGCAATGCATTGTCGCTCGTCAGGTCCAACTGCCCTGTGTTCGCATTGTAACGACGCATGCCTGCACCGTTTGCCAAAGGCGCTTCGATAGATTGGTTAATATAGTCTTCGCCAATGCTGATGTAACCCAGCACCACATCAACACCCGCTTGCTTTAAGGCCGCAACAACTTCGGGTGTGCAGTAACTTTGATTAGGCTGTAGAACAACAACATCGTAAGCCGCCAGCGTATTCAGTGTGGTTTGGTTTAACTGCCAAGTGTCCACCGAACCTGACGTTTGGCTATAAAAATCATTGCCATAATAGACAATAAATTTAGAGTCTGAGGTAATGCCCGCCATGGGGCCACGAACAGCAAATGCTGAGTGACCACAAAGCAATAAAAGGCAGAAAACAAGAAGGGTTTTTGCATACATCATCATTAGTCCTTTAATGGAGGGGAAAAGGACTATAGCACCGTGAAGATGTAAGAATCAGTATGCTTTTAGTTAACTGTGTCGTTATAAACCAATTTAAGCGCGTTAAATCCGTTTACGAATCCAACATCACCACTTTGCCAATGTACGGCAAGTTGCGATATTTTTGCGCGTAGTCGATGCCGACACCCACAACGAATTCGTCTGGAATATCAAACCCAACCCAATCTACTTTCACATCCACCACACGGCGTGATGGTTTATCTAACAAGGTGCAAATGCGAATGGATTTTGGCTCACGAGCGGTGTGCAGCATTTCGGTGACTTTGTTTAAGGTGTACCCCGTATCAATAATGTCTTCGACAATTAATACGTCTTTACCTTTAATGCAGCCGTCTAAATCTTTTAGGATTTTTACTTCGCGACTGCTTTCGGTTTTGTTGCCGTAGCTAGAGGCCGTCATAAAATCAATTTCGTGGTTCACAGTAATTTGACGAGAAAGGTCCGCCATAAACATGTATGAACCACGCAACAACCCCACCAGTACGAGATTTTCGCTGTCTTGATACGTGCGGTTAATGTCTTCACCCAGTTGGCGAATACGCTCCTGCACTTCTTGTTCGGCAATCATGACGTCGACACGATGTGGTTGCATGTTACTAGCCCTCGATACCTTGTGATTTCAAGTACTCGTCATACGTGCCATGGAAGTCCACGATGTGATTATCTTTAATCTCGATAATGCGTGTGGCAATGGACGATACAAACTGACGGTCGTGAGACACAAACAGCAAGGTGCCTTCGTATTGCTCTAACGCCATGTTCAAAGACTCGATGGATTCCATATCCATGTGGTTGGTCGGTTCGTCCAGCAGCAAGATGTTTGGTTTTTGCATCATTAACTTACCAAACAACATACGACCTTGCTCACCACCCGAAATCACTTTTACGGATTTCTTAATGTCGTTTTGGCTAAACAACATGCGGCCCAACATACCACGTACCACTTGTTCGTCGTCGCCTTCGGTACGCCACTGATCCATCCATTCCATCAGCGTCATATTCTTTTCAAAATCTTCGGCGTGGTTTTGCGCGTAGTAACCGATGTTCGCGTTTTCAGACCATTTGATTTCACCGGCTTTGGGTTCCATCTTGCCTGCTAACGTGTGTAAAAAGGTAGATTTACCAACACCGTTTTGACCGATCACGGCAATACGCTCGCCGACTTCGATCAGCATGTTTTCGTCGCTGAACAAAATATTATCGTCATAGCCTTGTGTTAAACCGGTAACTTCGAGTGCGTTACGGTAAAGCTTTTTCTCTTGCTCAAAACGAATGTATGGGTTTTGACGAGAAGACGCTTTTACCTCGTCCAGTTTGATTTTGTCGATTTGCTTGGCACGGGACGTAGCTTGTTTGGCTTTAGAGGCGTTTGCCGAGAAGCGCGCTACGAATTGTTTTAATTCGGCAATTTGTGCTTCTTTCTTGGCATTGTCATTCAGCATACGTGCACGAGCTTGGGTGGCTGCTACCATGTACTCGTCGTAGTTACCCGGGTAGATACGCAGTTCGCCGTAATCCAAGTCGGCCATGTGTGTACACACACTGTTTAGGAAGTGACGGTCGTGCGAGATGATGATCATGGTGCAGTTACGTTCGTTCAGAACGCCTTCCAACCAACGAATGGCGTTGATGTCCAAGTTGTTCGTTGGTTCGTCCAGCAACATGATGTCTGGATCAGAAAACAATACCTGCGCCAGCAATACACGCAGTTTCCAGCCCGGAGCCACTTCGCTCATTAAGCCATAGTGTTGTTCGGTGGGAATATCCAAACCCAATAGCAGTTCACCGGCACGGGCTTCGGCGCTGTAGCCGTCCATTTCGGCGAATTCGGTTTCAAGGTCAGCCACTCTCATGCCGTCTTCTTCGGTCATGTCTGGGTTAGCGTAAATGGCGTCGCGCTCACTCTTTACCGCCCACAGTTCTTTGTGGCCCATCAGCACGGTATCGATAACGGTATATTGCTCATAGGCAAACTGATCCTGATTCAGCTTAGCCATGCGCTCGTTAGGATCTAAACTGACGTTACCAGCGGTTTGCTCCAGCTCACCGCCCAAAATCTTCATAAAGGTGGACTTACCACAGCCGTTGGCGCCGATCAGACCATAGCGGTTGCCTTCGCCAAACTTCACTGAAATGTCTTCAAATAAGGGTTTGTCACCAAACTGCATGGTGATATTGGCAGTTGAAATCAAGGGTCAGCCTCTGAGTGTTTCGGGGGGCATTAAAAAAGGCGGCAGACTACAGGGCCTTGACCAATTGTTCAATGACTAAAAGCCCGTCAGGACCGGCTACCAAAGCCAAACAAGCCTTTTATGGCCCACCACACCAGTGCAAGCACCAAGAGGAAGATCAGCGCCTTAAGGGCCAGCCACGGCAGCTCTCTAAACCGCTTTTCATTGTCGGACAAATTAACTGGCTTTCGCTCAGCAATGGCGCGTATCTGATCGCGCGGAATCCGGTCGATGCCAGCTTGTATTTCGGTTAACAACTTAGGGTTATTGATGCTGACAGCAGCATGTATGGGCTTACTGTAAACAGCCTTAACAAAGCCTATGCGCTTTTCATCACCAAACTCTCGAACAAAGTGGGTTCCCGTCGGCAAATCAATCACAAACGCTTGCACAAGACCTTCGTGGGCAGCTTGCACCAACTCGCGGCTGTTATCGAAAAACACCAAGTCCACGTCCCGATGTTTTTGGCCCATATACTCGGCCTCATAGCTTTTGGATACCACACCCACAGGCAGTTTCATCGCCATGGCAGCGTCACGTTGGCTGAGGTCAGCAAACAGCGCTGTTACCAGAGGAAAAATCGGTCGTGTAAATAGGAAGAAGGCTTCCCGCTCGGGGGATTTAAGCAACCCAGCATGTACTTCAGCGGCGCCACTACGTACGGCTTGAATGGATTCTCCCCAATCAACCAGATGAAAAACAACGGGTTGGCCATTGTGATGTTCGTACAAGCGCCAAAAATCAACCAGCATGCCCTTAGCCACTCCGGCTTCCACATAGGACATAGGTGCCCAGCTATGGGAATTAGCCAGTTTAAGAGGCAAGGAAGACACCTGCCCTACAGGTTTTGCTGGGCTAGGCTCGCTGAGGGCCGAGACCGTGCCAAGCGCCGCGACCAAGACCACTAGGGCCTTACATACGGCCCTGCGCCAAGCATAAAGCTCATCCCTAAACCCTGCTGCCAACCCCGATGCTAACTCGCCAGCAAAAAATCCAACCCAGAATCGAAACCTATTCACGCGCAGCAATCTCCCGAGATAGCGTGCCTGTATCTGTTTAAGTCTAGTCCAAGTCAGCAAGTCTTAAACTTTATACTTATTTGCGCAAAATCATGATTCGAGTTGGTATTTGCGTCCTATAATCGCGCCGATTTCCGTGCAGTCCCATGAAGGATCCCCACCATGCAGCGTATTCCTCACTATCTCTTGCTCCCCCTCCTGCTGTTTTCGTTTCCCGCCTTGGCTAGCGGGTCGGGCAGCCTGCCAAACCTAAACATGACGGGTAGTACTCTAGCAGTGGCGGCCCTGCTGATTTTTATCTTGGCTTACGTGTTGGTCATTGCCGAGGAATTCATTCACTTAAAGAAATCAAAGCCCGTACTGATGGCCTCCGGCATTATTTGGATCTTGGTAGCCGTAATGGCAAAGAGTTATGAAGGCGGCGGCCTTGAAGGACAAAATATTGTGCATATGGCCATTGAGCACAACTTAATGGAATACGCATCACTCTTTCTGTTTTTGCTCACTGCCATGGTCTACATAAACGCCATGGATGAACGTAACGTATTCGAAGCGTTGCGCGCGTGGATGGTGATGAAAAACTTTAGTTATCGCCAACTGTTTTGGCTTACTGGCGTGTTAGCGTTTTTCATTTCCCCCATTGCCGACAACCTGACAACTGCCTTGTTAATGGGTGCGGTTATTTTGGCTCTGGGCGGTGACCATCCGAAGTTTGTTTCGCTCTGCTTTTTAAATATTGTCATAGCGGCCAATGCCGGTGGTGCCTTTAGCCCGTTTGGTGATATCACCACCCTCATGGTGTGGCAGTCTGGCCACGTGGACTTTTTCACCTTTTTTAATTTGTTTATTCCTGCGGTGGTCAACTACATCATCCCTGCTGTTGTGCTCAGCTACTTTACACCGAAGGGAACGCCAACCGCTCTTGACGAAACCGTTAAAATTAAAAATGGCGGTTTAATAATTTGCGGATTGTTTTTATGCACCATCGCCACCGCTGTCACCTTTGAACAAGTACTGCATTTACCACCCTTTTTAGGCATGATGTTCGGCTTGTCTTTTCTATTTATGTTCTCCTACAACCTAATGGTAAAAGACATGAAAAACGATGCCATTGTCGGGGAATTTAATATCTTTACCAAAGTTGCCCGTGCTGAGTGGGATACCCTACTGTTCTTCTTCGGTGTTATTTTTTGTGTGGGTGGTTTGGGTGCTATGGGATATTTGGCATACGTATCTCATATGCTTTATGACCTACTTGGCCCCACTACAGCAAACATCATTGTTGGGGTAATGTCAGCTGTGGTGGATAACATCCCTGTGATGTTTGCGATTTTGTCGATGAATCCAGAAATGGACACTTACCAATGGTTATTGGTCACCATGACCGCAGGTGTTGGCGGTAGTTTATTGTCGGTGGGTTCGGCGGCTGGTGTTGCACTAATGGGGCAATCCAAAGGCATGTATACCTTTTTCTCACATTTAAAATGGAGCTGGTTAATTGCGCTGGGTTACGGCGGTAGCATCTACGCTCACTATTTGATTAACAGCTAGCAGTCAAAAAATTTTACCTTTTCCAATAAAAAACCGATGCTGGGCATCGGTTTTTTATTTGGGAAGCCAATTAAGCAATTGACTTCATAAATACGTCACTTCGGCTTGCTTCTTATATTTTTCGTTCAAACCAAAGTACAGCATGCGATTAAGCAAGTTGGTTAATTGACTCCGACTTAAATCACGATTTTCCATACAATAAGTCCATTCTTCCATTAAGAATCGACGCTTAGCCAGAATATCGTCGTAAGCCAATCCCTCTGCGGTAGCTATTTGGCTAAGATGACTAGCCAAACTCACCAGTCCAGATTGTTCGTTGATAATTTTACTCACGAACCGAACATAAGCCTGAACATCACCCAGAGCGTACTCTTTAAATGCGGGCTGACTGACAACAGATAGTAACGACATGTGTTCCGCTATTCGAGCAATCAGCATTTCCCGCGTGGCTTCACCTTCCATCGACTCCAACTGTACCAATGCGGTTTGCGCCGCACGCCAAGTATCGTAAGCATTTTGTGTCACAGACTGAGCCGAGGCCCCTTGGCTAACCAATATTACTGACAGGATGAGTAGGAACCGGGTCATAAACCACCTCCAATTGCAGGAATGTAGGATCATGCTAGTGCACGAATTGACCACATGGTCAGCTTTTTAGAGTAAAAACACCAGCCTGCAAATTGGGAGATTTGTTGTTGTTTGATTACATCGTGTAAAGGCAAGGCGGCTGCGCAAACCATTAGCTAATGGCTTTCGTCATGGCCTTTAGGATGTCGCGCCAACTTACAATGCCGACAGGATGATGCTTAGCATTCACCACAGGTAGGCACGATATGTTGTGCTCGTTGAACAGCCGAATGGCATCCAGTATGTCGTCGTGCTCTTGCAGCACGATTAAGTCGCGACTCATGACTTGGTGCACTTTTTTGTTAAGAGTGGCCAAGTCTTTTGTGGTTTGCGCGGCAGTACCAATGGCGGGACTGAGATTTTTTAATAAATCACGATCACTAACAACACCAACCAACTTTTGTTTTTCGGTCACTAGAACATGATGGATATGACGACGATCAAACAAGGCTTTTACGTCGGCCAAGGTTTGATCCAGACCGAGAGTAAAAGGCTGTTTGGTCATAATCGTGGCAACACTCATATGCAACCTTACTCTTTCACTACTAGGGCAATGCGCTTTTGCAAAGGTCCCCAGTTAAAATGCTCGCTATGCAACTGAGTTAACGCCACCCGTTGATACGTGCTATTGCCCAAACAGTCGCTTTGACTCAGTACCGCAGTAATCACTAAACCTTGCTCAGTGTGCATAAGCAACGGCGCACCACTATCGCCTAAGCAGGCGCCAACACTCAGGTTTTTAAATGCCATTCTTGCAGCTGAGGCCAATGTGGCTTGCACTGGGCCGGCGACACGCAATAACCCTTCACCCTCGCCAATACCAAAGAGATGTTCAGTTTGCCCAAATCCAACCAGATAAAAGTCTTGCATGCTAGCTGGTGTTGCCAAACTTTTTTCATCCACTATGGGCAGCGCAAGCGTATAAGCTTGGTTAAATGGAATGCGTGTTTTCACCAACGCCAGATCATTATGCAGGCGAATTTCTAACAAGAAATTCCAATAAGCATCGAATACTTCTTCACGGCGATATTGCTGGTGAATGCCAATTTCAGCCACTTCATACACTTCATCGTGGGATTGGTTTTCGACAACGATTTGCCAGTCAGAATGGCCAGTATCAAAACAATGGGCGGAAGTTAGCACGAGGTCATGGGCTATGATGGCGCCCGTGCAAACGTATTTGCTTTCGGCTTCGTGCAAAGCCATTAGTTTTACCACACCTTGAACCCATTGGTGCTGCCCTGCTCGCACTAATTCGCTGTTGGCAGCATCAATGCCACCGCGTATGGCCCAAGCTGGTGTTGAAAGGTTAACAGCCGCGCTAATTAAAACCGCCGGCAGCACCTGAAAAAAGCGCCACTGGGAATAACGCCAATGTGCAAGACGCATCATGGTAGTCAGTCATATGACGAATGGTCTTTACAGTATAGACAGCGAGCAGCAGCTTGATGGACTGGCAAGCAAAAAGGCGCAAAAGATAAAAAAGGATAGCAAACAAGAAATGAAAAAAGGTGGCCAGCTAAAGTCGCTGCGCCACCGAAGGATGCTTAACGCAAAGCGTTTAACATCACACACAAAGATGGGCAGTCCATGCCCAACAAGACAATGAGCGCGAATTATAAAAACGTGGTCGTGTTATGTCCACACATTATAAAAAAACCTTTCGCGACTAGGCGCTACTAGGCCGCTGTAGGTATGCCACTGTGAAAACGGAATTCTTCATCTGGACTTTCGATCAATTCGCGTTCTATTTCTGCAAAAAATGCAACGCGCTCATCAATGGCGATAGGCGAATAAGATTGCGCCAGTGCAAGGTAGTCTTGGTAATGACGCCCTTCGGAACGCAGCAAGGATTTATAAAATTTTTGCAGTTCATCATCTAAAAACGGCGCTAATTTCGCAAAACGCTCGCATGAACGGGCTTCGATAAACGCACCAATGATCAGGATATCGACAATATGCTCTGGCTCGTGGGTGCGTACATGTTTGCGTAAACCGCTGGCGTAACGAGCGGGAGAAATATGCGCGTATTCGATACCACGTTTATTCATGATGTTTACCACTTGCTCAAAGTGCAAAAGCTCTTCGCGGGCCAACTGACTCATTTTTTTCAATAAATCATCGTTATCTGTGTACTTGTATAACAAGTTCATCGCCGTTGACGCGGCTTTCTTCTCGCAGTTAGCGTGGTCCACCAACATGATGTCTTGATTTGCCAGTGCGGCTTTAATCCAACCATCTGGTGTTTCACATTTTAAAAAGGCACAAATTTCGGCCAGTACTTCTTCCACTTTGGACTCCCTAACAACTCTTGGATACTGCGAACACGGCTTACATCATTTGTTCAAGCAGTTCGCGTATGGCCCCTTCTATCACAACGGCTTTGTGGGTCTTTTGATCTAACACACAGAAGGTAATTGCCGCATCGGCCACGACGGTTTCTGTGCCTGCTAATACAATGGTTTGCTCAATCACGCAGCTGCGGCCACCAATTCGGCCGACATGGGTTTGAATCTCAAGTTTTTCTTCAACAAATGCGGGGCGACGATAGTTGATGTTGATATTGACCAGTACGAACGCATAGCCCAAGGCATGCACTTGTTGGGTCAGCGGGTAACCTTCAAAAAACTGCCAACGAGCTTCTTCTAAAAACTCCAGATAGCGCGCATTGTTTACATGCTGATAAATATCGAGATGGTAACCACGAACCTTAATCTGCGTTTTATGCATACTACTTACCTACTACATTGCCTATCGCGGTTGCTAAACGCGGTTGCAAAACTCGGCTGCTAAACGCGGTTGCAAAACACGTACTTCCAACAGGGCGCGTATTGTACAGAAAGCCACGCTGTGTGACATCCTGCCCGTTTTACTCTCGCAGTGACCGCGCGCCACATACAAAAAATCCGGCCTAGAGCCGGATTTTTGTCTAACAAATGTCAACTTGCTGTCTAGCTAGATAGACGCTAGCCAGTTGGATACAAGCTAGAAGCGTGCGACGACTCGAACATCAGGTGTCACCGAGGCCGCATCCACATAGCCGATGAGGCTTGGGTTTTTTGAAACCAAGGTCACGACGTCTTTGTCGGAGTCGGTCTCTTTAGGGGGCACCCCTTTACCGGTAAACATTAACTTAGCCCAGTACGCTGTGTACTGAGATTGCGTTTTCTTTACCACTTTGGCTAAAAAGTCGGCTCGGGCCGTTGAGTCCTGTGGCAGGTCCAGCGGAACCGCTTTACCGGCAGTAGGGAAACCCTTGGTCTTACCTAGAAAGATCCTCTGGATCATTTCTGGGTCTAAGTTGTCGGTGTTGGATTGATGCACGATCACCACCACTTCGGCGAACGCTGCTCCGCTAAACACCATGGACGCAGCCAACAGTAATCTAATCAGTGTTTTCATAACCGCTGCCTCCTAAAAAATAAAGTCGATGCCAGTGGAGATAATGACTACGTCACCATCACCGTCTGGGTCGTTGTTAACAGGATTAGGCGTGTTAGCGAATGGATCCATGCCCTCATCATTCATTTGGGTCACGTCAAACTTAAACGCCATACGCGCATCCATGTCGTATCGAACCCCAACGCTTTGCGTGTCATGCTCCTCAAACTTAGGCTCATCTAACTCAAACTTGGAATACAGGACATAGTATGTAGTTTTGCCCATGCGATAGGAGCCAGATGCAAAATAAGACTCATAGAAGGGTTTGTAGCGGTTGTATTCCGCGCGCACGGTAAAATCACCAAAGCTCTGTTGCACATAAACATCGTGGAATTGAATGGCGTAGTCATCAATTCCCCGATAACCTGTTCCTTCCTCATGCATATCCGCTTCGGTATAACTGAATTTAACAATGGTGTTATCCGTTGAAAGCTCTAACGTAGCACCCACAATGCCGGTGAAATCACGGTCGACATTCTGGTCGAATAAATAGCTCATCAAAGGGTCGCTATTGTTTGTCTGACGGCCTGCATACACGGCAGTCGCAATGTTTACCGAGCCCATATACGTACGATAATTTAACTGCACACCGTTGAAGTTGGTTAGGTCTAACGAATACGCGTCAGAGGGCACGCGAATCCATGGGTAGGCATAACCTACATCCATGTATTCAGAAAAGTAATAAACCGGTACACGCAATTTACCGGCTTGTAATTCAAGGTCGTCTTGAATGGCGTAGTTTACAAACATCCATTCGACTTGCGGTTCAAAATCATTGGCACCACGGGACATGGCTTGGGTAGTAAAGCGAGTGCGGTCATTGATGGTGGCAACCGCCTGTAAACCGAATTTGGTTTCTTTGGAAAGGTCAAACTGATCGTCGTATATACCGGCATTGGGGTAATCCGCCACGTGGCCTGAGCCTTCTATGACTTGGGCACCAATAACCGAGCCGAATCCTGAAACATGAAGATTATCATTGGCTTGCGCCAATGGCGCTAAGGCCAGAGTGGCCAGCGCTAAGGGGAGCGTCTTTCTCATGGTCTAACCTCACTAGGTCCGATAGGACTAAGGCTAGACTATATTTGATCAATTACTAATCAATGAAAAGCTAATGGCCTGGAACCACACCTTCAGCCATTGCATTCTTCTGCGCTTGGCCCAGTTGCTGCTCATAGACTTGGCGCAGAGTGAGGCCCACGGGCAAAGTTTCCAGCGTTAACACGGCTTCTAGGGCTTGTTTTTCTTGGCTTTGGTAATTCAAAACGCCTTGGCGTTGTAAACGGTCTTTGAGCTGGTACTTCTGTAATGCCAGCTCAGTTTGTTCGTTGGATTTACCGTGCAACATCAAACTGACTTCGGCTAGGTCTAAATCCGAGATGGATTCATTTTGCGCGAGCAACGACAAGGCCGCTTGAATTTGGGCAGGGTCAAGCTGGGTGCGAACCATTTCAGGCGCTGCCGCCTTGCCCTGTTCTATTGCCTTTTTAAACGTTTCACGATTCAAGTTAGGCTCACTATGCAACCTAGGCTCACTATTCAACCTAGTTTGCGCGACTATTTCATCTTGCCCGTCTGGCGCTTGCCGATTGCCATAATCGCTTACGTAAACCAACCCACCTAATAACAATAGGCCGGTAAATACCGACCCTAGCATTGCAATTTTCATCCTTGATTGCCCCCGCTGTGCCTTGCCCGTTTTTTGACTTCCGCTGTTACATGCTTTGCTGCAGGCAATCCTTACACCAGATCAGGTCATCAATACTGCCAATAAGTAAGAACTGCGTCAGAGCTTACATAGCAGGATTTGAATTGGCTTCGCTGAATGCAGACTCCACCGTCTCGGCCGAATTTGGGTTAGCCGTCAGCGCCAATGCCGTTTCGTGAAGACTACTAATGTACAAGCGCTCGCCCACTTCCAACGCGCCGGTGGTTTGTCCATACATGCCCAGCGGATCTTGCAGATTATGAATCACCTCGCCTGCATCATTAATGGCAATGACATGCCCAAAGTTTTGAGCTTTAGGTCGCATAAAGGCAGGCAATCGTTGTACGACTTTACGCAGTGTAGGATAAGCAGAAAGTGCATCTAAAGCCGCACTGCGTGGCGACACCAAACCTAACCAGTAAAGCCCTTGGTTACCTTGCGCTAAATTATCAGGAAACCCCGGCAGGTTATCGATGACCACGTCGGCTTGACCGCGCTGTTCCCCATAAAGTCCCACGCGAAGAACGCGATAGCTGCCAGTCTCGTTAATCAATACAGACTGTTGGTCGTGTGATAGGGCTACGCCGTTTGCGAAATTCAAACCGTCTAACAAGGTCAAGGCTTTACCTGTTTGTGGGTCAAACTCGATCAATCGGCCGTGACCGCCGTGCTCGTTGATATCCAATAAACTTGCGCCATAGGTGCCGTAAACATCGGCATAAAATTTAGTGGATGCATCCGACAAATAAATTTTGCCATCGCGGGCGATATCTAGATCATCGGCATAGCGCAGATCTTTACCATCAACATTTTGCAACAACACAGTGATTTGTTTTTCGGGCGAAATGGACAACAAACCTTTCATGGCATCCGCCACGATTAAATGACCATTGGCGTCAAACTCAATACCCAGAGGGCGACCTCCGGTGTTGACCCATTCTTCGATTTCATTTTGCGCATTTATACGCTGGATGCTGCCGCTCAGTAACGAAAAATAAACCAGACCGTCGGGGCCCAAATCCAAATCTTCTGGTCCAACTTCGCCGTTTAGTTCAACACGGGTAACCTGACTTAAGTGCTGGTTTTGCGCGAACGAGCCTGTATAACCTTGATTAGCTGGCGCTTGCCAAGCCACCGGATCAATGGCCACTGGTGCAAAAGCAAGGTAGCCAACCAAAGCAGCTGCACCAGCTAATGCGAGGGATTTGATGGGTTTCATAAATGCCTTCTTGTTATTGTTGGTTTTGGTTGGGCCAAACCTTAACACAAGAAAGACAGTGCGAATAAACACACAATGAGCCAATCATTCCCGTCATTGTGTGCTGTCGTGTGTTGTTTGCTATTCGGCTAACTTCACATTCATAGTAATGTCAGCGGTAAAACATTTAACGCCGTTATCATCATAAGCAGCCACAGGCACGATTACCTCGCCACCATTGGAAAAATCAATGCCCTCGCCGTCGGCCACCACTTTCAAGTCGGTTTTAGCCTTACTTAAATACTGAACGCTCATGGCTTGTGGAATCCAGCGCGCCCCTTTAGGAATCGACACGTCGGTCATGGTACCCGCCACCAGTTCAGCCGCATTACACATGGCAATCGCGTGGATGGTGCCAATATGGTTATGCACTTTCTTTTGATTACGTAGAATCATTTCAGCGTAGGCCGGTTTTAACTCAACGAATTCTGGATCAATGGTTGAGAAATACGGTGCAACAGTGCCAACCAGTTTAGAAAACTGTTCTGCACCCACTTGTTTGAACATCTGTAAAAATTGACTCATGGTTTTTCCTCTTTTCTAACAAAATGTGTAGGGCGTATTCCCACACTAAAAACGCTCGATTAAATGATTTAAAAATCGAGCAACTACATCTAATTCATCTTCGCTAAATGCTTCTGCCAAGCGCTCGTTCATCTCTGCCAAAAGCGGAAACGAGGCCGCTAAGGCTTGGCGACCTTTGCGGGTAATATGCAACCGAAACGCACGCCCATCATTCGGACAGGCTTTTTTATTGGCTAGACCATTGGCTTCGAGTCGGTTACTCAAGCCCGTCATGGCCGAGTTGTTAAGGTTTAACGCCTTTCCCAAATCCTTTAACAAGCAGCCATCCTGCTTGCCCAAAAATAGTAGCGCCGCCAGACGGAGTAGTACGTCTTGCCGCCCCAGATGAGCACCCGGCTCCAGGGTTCCCGACTCGTCCTTGTCTTCGGCGGCCAGACGGCGACGCGGAGCGGCGCCTGGTCCTGCGTTACCGCATGGACCGG
>JBFHVZ010000010.1:0-31588 GCA_041589295.1 Pseudomonadales bacterium | reverse complement strand
TTATGGCTTAGCCAGCTTGGCCCTAAGACCACTGTTGCTAGTTGGTATGGCACAAACACGGCCATTGGCGCTGCTGGTGGGTCTATGCGGTGCAGGGTTTTACGCTGTGTTGTCTGGCTTGCAAGTGCCGGCCATGCGCGCCTGGCTGATGCTGGCCTTTGCTGTCGTTGTGCTGTTGTCACACCGCCGCATGTCGCCCCTTCACTTACTAAACCTTGCGTTATTAGCTGTGTTAATTCTGCAACCGTTGGCGTTTAAGTCGATGGGCGCTTGGTTGTCCTTCACAATTGTTGCGGCATTGATGTGGGGATTTTGGGGGCGAATTAGTGCAGATGGGGCTAAATCTGGGGTTGGTTCACGGATGCAGCGTGGAATAGCGGGACTGCTGGTGGGTCAATACTATGCATTTTGCGCTGGCGCATTAGTACTGATTGCTTATGGGATTCCGGTTTCCATCGTGGGTATCGCGTTAAATTTGCTGATGATTCCGCTGTTTTCGTTTGTGGTGCTGCCATTGGCGCTATTGGGTTTGGTTTGGGCTGGCGTGACGGCAAGCGGTTACTGGTTAGGCGTGACAGGGCAACTACTGGACTGGGTGTTTGTTAAGCTCGCGGCGCATCAAGACCTTGTGATGACAACCATGAGCGCCCACGCTGAGAATCGACTCATGCTAATGGCTGGGCTCTTATTATTGCTTTGGCCCCGTGGTTTGGGCATGCGCGCTTTAGGTGGTGCATTGCTGTTGGCGGGTGTAGCTTTGCCGCACAGTAGCCCAAAGCAGGGTGTCGCAAGCGTGGCCATTCTGGATGTGGGGCAGGGTAGTGCTGCTGTGGTCAGAACCCAGCATCACGCCATATTAATTGATACAGGCAGAGCGTTTGCCAGTGGTATGACACTGGTGGACTTTGTGGTTCTGCCGTTTTTGCGTGAACGTGGAATCGGTCACTTAGATAAAGTGTTGATCAGTCATGGCGACTCGGACCACAGCGGAGGATTGCCCATCTTGCGTCAATGGGGGCCGCCCATCAGCGAGCTGGTTACACAGGAGCACTGCCCAAGTAAACAGTGGCAGTGGGATGTTGTGGTATTTGAGCAGTTTCAAGCCCATGGTTTTAACCAAGGCAACAATGGCTCGTGTCAGCTGCGAGTGACCGCAGGTCAACGCAGCATCTTGTTTAGCGGTGACATTGAGCGCAAGGCAGAACAAGCCATGGTGCGAGACCGCTCGGCACTGCCTGTTGATGTGTTAGTCGTGCCTCACCACGGCAGTCGTACGTCTTCCAGCGAGAACTGGCTGCAGCAGCTCAACCCCAGTTTGGCCATAGTATCCGCAGGGCGATTCAATGGCTATGGTCACCCTCACCCTGATGTAGTGGCCCGTTATCAGGCTTTGGGTGTGTCGCTTTTGGGCACCTATTCTCACGGTGCCATTGAAGTTGAGTTAGGCGCTGGACAGACGGGGCTAAAAGTCTCAACATACGCGCCCTAAGTGTACGTTAAGTAACTGAATAGAATAAAAATTTAGGTTTTGTTGGAGATTCTCGAGTGAAAGAACTGATCTTTGCTGGTGGCTGGATGATGATTCCTCTCATCATTTGTTCCATTCTCGCAGTCGCCATCTCAATTGAGCGTTTTTGGACGCTACGTCGTGAAAACATCGCCCCGCAGCATTTGCTGGCCCAAGTGTGGGTCTGGATTAAAAATAACCAGATGGATGGCGGTAAACTCAAAGAGCTAAAAGAGAACAGTCACCTCGGTGCTATTTTGGCCGCTGGTCTGGTGAACTCCAAGCATGGCCGCGACATGATGAAAGAGGCCATCGAGCAACAGGCTGCTCAATCCATTCACGAAATGGAACGTTTTTTAAATGCACTGGGCACTATTGCCGCAGTCACGCCATTGATGGGTTTGTTGGGTACAGTGATCGGCATGATTTCGGTGTTCAGTGAAATCATGGCGCAAGGGACTGGCAATGCGGGGGTTCTAGCCGGAGGCATTTCGGAAGCACTGGTCACCACAGCGGCAGGCTTAATTGTTGCGATTCCAGCGTTAATTTGTTTCCGTATTTTCCAGCGTCGTATTGATGAAATCGTCGTGTTTATGGAACAAGAAGCGGTGAAGCTCGTTGATGTGATTCATGGCGACCGCGAAGTGACCGAAACTGCAGAGGCAGGCTAACGTGAACTTTAAACGTCAGGCCCGTGAAGAACTTAATCTTAATTTAACGCCGCTTATCGACATTGTCTTTTTGCTGCTGATTTTCTTTATGGTGTCTACCACCTTTACCAAAGAAAACCACTTGGCGATTAATTTGCCCGAAGCGTCGGGAGACGTCGCTGACGCACCGAAAAAGATGGTAGAAGTGCTGGTGGATCGTGATGGCCAGTACAGTGTCAACGGCCAGCGACTTGTGAATGATCGACTAGTGACGTTGAAACAAGCCATCGAAAAAGTATCCGAGGGCGACCGCACATTGCAGTTTGTTATCACTGCCGATGCGCAAACACCTCATCAATCTGTTGTGCAAGCAATGGATGCCGCTGGTCAGCTTGGATTTGCCAAGCTCAGCATTACCAGTAAGCAACCCAAATAAGCATTATGTCGAAACAAGATTCCAATTCAGACTGGGCGCTTTATAAGCGCCTTCTTGCGTTTTTAGCTGCCCATAAAAGCCCGTTTATTGTCGCCATTATTGGTTTTGCCATGTACGCCAGTTCTGCGCCGATGATGGCACACATGATGGACATGATCGAAAACGCTTACCATAACCCGACGGTCGAAACCCGAGCGATTTTGATTGTGACCATTTTAGGTATTTTCATTTATCGCGGTGCAGGTAGCTTTTTAGGGGATTACTTTTTATCCCGCGTTGGACGCGGCGTGGTGTATGACTTAAGGGTAAAACTGTTTAATCATTTATTGCTTTTACCCAATCACTATTACGACAATCACGCCAAAGGCCACATTATTTCTAAAATGACCTTTGATGTAGAGCAGGTTTATGGTTCGGTCACCAATGCTATTACCAACCTAGTGCGTGAAGGCTTAACCGTCGTGTTCTTGTTGGGCTACATGTTGTTCATGAACTGGAAGCTCACCCTTATCTTTTTTGCCGCTGCGCCTTTTATTGCGTTAATCGTGACGCGTGCGAACAAGTACTTCAAAAAATACAGTAAAAAAGTCCAGCATTCGGTGGGCGACGTTACCCAAATTGCTGGTGAAGCCATTAACGCCTACCAAGAAGTTAAAGTGTTTTCGGGTCACGACTACGAACAAAAACGCTTTGCCAAAGCCAGTGATAAAAACCGTATCCAAGCCATTAAATACGCAGGCGTTAAATCGTTTAGCGTACCCGTCATGCAGTTTGT
This sequence comes from Pseudomonadales bacterium, assembly GCA_041589295.1. GTDB lineage: Bacteria > Pseudomonadota > Gammaproteobacteria > Pseudomonadales > Oceanobacteraceae > Bermanella. The sequence continues at coordinate 28,220 of JBFHVZ010000010.1, read as the reverse complement.
CGTTGCGTGTGCCATTGCCATGTTGGTGTGGGTGGCGTTAGAGCCGGGCATTCGAGGAGCTATGGACTTCGGCCAGTTTATGGCTTACATGACGGCCGCCAGTACTCTAGCCAAACCCATGCGTACGTTAGCCACCATTAACGCTTTAATTCAAAAAGGCTTGGTTGCGGGCGAAAGTATTTTTAACGTGTTGGATCACGAAATCGAACACGACAAAGGCACCCTAAAAGTCGAAAAAGTAAAAGGCGAAGTGGAACTGAAAGACCTGAGCTTTGTTTACCCAGGGTCCGAAGAAAAAGTACTCAAACAATTAAACTTCAAAGTAAACCCCGGCCAAAACGTTGCCTTAGTCGGTAAAAGCGGAAGTGGTAAATCCACAATCATTAGTTTGCTTAGTCGTTTTTACGAATACCAAGATGGCGACATTTTGTTAGATGGCCAACCGTTAAAACACTACGAACTGGATAACCTGCGCAGGCAAATTGCCTTAGTTAGCCAAAACGTCACATTGTTTAACGACACCGTGTACAACAACATTGCTTATGGCGCGTTAAAAGAAAAGTCCGAAGAAGAAGTGATGGCAGCAGCGCAAGCGGCCCATGCATTGGAATTTATTAACGACTTACCGCAAGGCATGAACACCATGATCGGTGACGATGGTGTCATGCTATCGGGTGGTCAACGTCAACGCTTAGCCATTGCTCGCGCTATTTTAAAAGATGCGCCAATATTAATTTTGGATGAAGCCACCTCTGCACTGGATACTGAATCAGAACGCTTTATTCAAGATGCATTGGAAACCGTCATGAAAAACCGCACCACGTTTGTAGTGGCGCACCGACTGAGCACCATCGAAAAAGCTGACACTATTTTGGTGATCAATAAAGGCGAAATCGTGGAGCGTGGCAGTCATAGCGAATTGCTCGCAAAGGGCGGTTATTACAAAACCCTACACGACATGCAGTTCTCTGCGTAACGTAAGCACTTTTTATGGAAAAATGGGTAACACGCGCTTGGTACGGCGGCTTTCAGTGGACTTGGGTATTTTGGCCGTTGATGCTGCTATACCGCTTCGTTGTTAAACGAAAGCGCGCCGCGTTTCTTTTACAGCCGCCCGTCGCCAATGGCTTGCCCGTGGTGGTCGTGGGTAATATAACGGCTGGCGGTACAGGCAAAACCCCAGTGGTGCAGTCGTTAGTTAAAACCCTTCAAGCCAACGGCTTACGACCAGCCATCGTTACCCGTGGCTACGGCGGCTCGCTAGACCAGTTTCCTCACCTGATATCCAAAGCGGACTCACCGGCGCTAGTAGGCGATGAGCCCTTTATGATGTTCAGCGCATTGTCTGTCCCCGTCGTGGTTGACCCTAAACGGGCAAGGGCAGCGCAATACTGCGCCAAACGATTAGATGTAGATCTTGTGATCTGCGACGACGGTTTACAGCATTACGCTCTAGCAAGGGATATCGAAATTTGCGTCGTCGATGCACAACGCGAATTTGGTAATGGGCAACTCATACCTGTTGGACCGCTGCGAGAGCCACTGACTAGACTGGAAGCAGTAGATTACGTTCTACGCAACGGAGAGCCAACTCAAGCCGTTAAGACGAACAGTACACCATTAAGTTTTCAGCTCGCCCCAATTGCATGGGTCAACTTGAAAACCCAAAAACGCCTAGCACCCACTGAGCTAGCTCAGGTTTTAAAAGGACAGGCTGTGCGATCATTGGCAGGCATTGGTAATCCGCAGCGGTTTTTTGATACCGTTGCCGAATTGGGGTTACAGGGCGATACACTTGCTTACGCAGACCACTATGCCTATGCAGAAAGTGACTTTGCGGACGCGGCGATAACCTATTTAATGACACAAAAAGATGCGGTGAAGGTGTTACCGTTTGCCAGCGAGAAAATGTGGTATCTTGAGATTTCTGCTCAGTTGCCTGACGCAATGCTTGCACCGCTTTTACGACAAATTGGCGAATTAACAGGTCGATATCATGGATAAAAAATTACTCTCTTTATTGGTATGCCCAGTATGCAAAGGCACGTTAAAGCTAAATAAAGAAAAAAACGAATTAGTCTGTCGTGCTGATGCGCTCGCCTTTCCAATTGATGACGGCATGCCTGTGATGTTGCAAGAGAAAGCGCGACCGCTAACCACAGACGAAAAACTAGCGAAGTAAACGCAATTGCGAATTGCAATACAAAACCCCAAAAGGCACCTTGGTGCCTTTTTTATTACCTGTCGGTTCTAAAAAAAATACGCAATCACAGGGTGTTTCTATCCCATAAAAGCGTCACGCAACGGTGAATTATATTATCCAGTCACCTGAAGTTTTAATCCCTGAATTTCCGATAATTTTCAAATAATCGGTAGACAATAAGAGTGACTAGAATCCCTCGAAAAAAGAATGGGTTAGAAGATCTTTGAAGAAGTGGCAGGGCGTGTTTGCAGGGTTTCGAAAAATTGCCAAACAAGCCTTAAAAGCTCATGATACGGGACTTTAATGAAATCGCGTGGCGTGAATTATCCCAGTAAAAGCATCACTGGGAAAAACGTCACGTGACGTAGAATAAACTGTTATGTGTAAGAAATGGAATTGATCTCAGATAAAACACCACAGCAAGAAATTGTTTTTCTAGCTGTATTCTTTAACCTCTTTGCACTATTTTTGGCTAATGCTCATTGGTTAGGTGTGGTTGTTTTAGGTGGTTCTCTTTGGCATTTCACTAAGCACTTTATTAAAGTTAAAGAGGTATACCTCTGCGACAACTCCATTAAAGTAAAAAGGGGAAAAGGCTTCGTTGAAATTCCGTTGTCAGATATTGAGTCTGTTAAAACTGACCACTATTTTTTCAGGGGTTGTTATAAAGTTAGGTTTAACACTAAGAATCGTTTTGGTTCCTATATCTTGTTCTCTGGGCGGTTAGTACCAAGGAAAATATTTAACAACGTATACCCCGGAATCAAACAATTAATGAACCAAGTAAACACATAGCCAGCGGCTCAATAAGGACTACGTAATAATGTCACCTTTTTCGCGCTTCGCGGCAAAAAAGCCGCCATTATTACTTCGCCTATTAGCCGGGCGTTAACTGCCTATGAAGATTGTCACATGGAACTGCAACGGAGCATTAAGAAAGAAGCTTGTAGAAGCTGACTCTTTAGATGCAGATGTGCTCATCATTCAAGAGTGTGAAGACCCTTCCCAATCAACTAAAGCCTACCAAGAATGGGCAGGCGATTACCTTTGGGTTGGTACAAATAAAAATAAGGGTGTTGGCGTTTTCCCTAAATCAGGTAACACCGTACAACAGCTTAATTGGTCAGGTACATTTCAAATTAATGGCCTTCAAACACAAAACCCATCTACAACATGGGCCACCAAAGATTTGCTTTTGTTCTTACCATTCAAACTAAACAATAAATACAATGTTTTAGCTTGCTGGACTAAAGGTAGTGATTCACAAATCTTTGGTTACATGGGTCAGTTCTGGAAGTACCTTCAAATACACAGAGAAGACCTTAACCAAACAAACACCATCATAGCTGGTGACTTTAATAGTAATGCAGTTTGGGATAAGCAAGACCGCTGGTGGAGCCATACTGACACAATCAATGAATTGGCCGCTATAAACATACAAAGTCTTTATCATCATCAAACTAGTGAGGCACAAGGGCAAGAAACACAGCCCACTTTTTATCTTCACAGAAAAGAGGCTAAGCCTTACCATATTGATTATGTTTTTATGTCTAGCAACCTTTTGCAACATAGCAAAATTGAGCTAGGTAAAATTAATAACTGGCTGTCTGTTAGTGACCACATGCCACTATGTGCAACTATCAGCAGTTAACAAGCGCGTCAATTAGGACGCTCGCAAGCTCGCGCCTATTACGCGGGCGTTATTCTAAAAAAGGAGCGACGTTGATTAAAGCATTCGAAAGTCTATTTTATATCCAGATCTGGGAGTTTCGGATAAAAGTTACTGATCTTATCACTGGCGAAATATTCGATGAGAAACCAGAAGCTTTCATTGGAATCAATAAGAAAGGACTAAAAGAAATAGTAGCTGTTGGTTCTCGTCCTAATGAGCTATTGGGTGAACAATTGGAGGTAATAAACCCGTTTTCTCACCCTAGAATGCTGGTTTCAGACTTTGTAATGTGTGAAAGCATTATTCAGCATATTTTCCAAAAGCTAAATTCCAATCGGTTCTTGGCTGTTAAACCTAAAGTAATCATTCAGCCAATGGAAAAGCTTGAAGGTGGGCTCACTGTAGTAGAAGAGAAGGTTTTCAGAGAGCTTTCGTTAGGTGCTGGCGCTCGCGAAGTAGTCGTTCACAAGGGCGCTGAGTTATCGGTTTCCAATTTTGATTACGATGAAATAAAAAAGGCCAGTGATAAAAGTGAAAACTCCAGAGTTGGGCTTCAACGAAAAAAATAAAACCCTTTAGTTTTGGTTTTCTGGGTCGCCGTCGTTATTGGAATCGTATTGCTAAGCTCCTAAAAAGTTTATCAAACAACGTTCCGGCCACAAAAAATACGTGGCCTATACTGGACGTACAAAAAGACGCGCACCGTTTATAAAAACGTTATCAGTCTTAGAGTATTAAGGGGTACTTTTATATGGATATTGTGCTGTTGATCGTTGGTGCGCTGGTACTCTCCGTCATGGCAGTTGCTCCAGCTCTTCTGGTGTGGAGCCTATCTAGCCTCTGGCTTCCAGCTTGGTACTCAATGCCACCAGTTCGCATGACTCTTTTATCAGTAGGTCTGTCGGTGGTTACATCGTATGTACTTCAAGCTGAACTTCCAGATGGTACGCTTTCAGTTGCTCCATTGATTTTGGCTTTATCATTGGCTTGGTCGTTGGTTCTTATACCCGTGATCGCTGTATTTAGGTACTACCGGTATGATCAAACAAAAACTCATAGCAAGCGGCCGTTTGGGCCACTGAAAAACGTGACGGGACGCGCAAAAAAGCCGGACGTTAGAGAGCTATGTTAGTAAGAATGAAAATATTTTTCTTAGGGGCTGAATTCCTCAGTCTCTCCCTGAAAACGCGACAAAAACATGAATCCAAAACAAGCAAGATTGTTGGTGACTTGCCAATTAGAAGAATTGTTTCGTGGGGGGGTAGTTTAGTGCAGGGTCCGCAACGCTTAGGTCCATGTCTGATTTGTTTATAGCAGATTCATTTCTGACACCAGCCAAAGCGGTTAGTCGCCATGTCACTCTATTCAGCCTAGGTTAAGCAACAGCTAGTAGACTCTCAAATGCACTCGCAAAAACACCCCCAAATATGTCGCTTTGTAATGTTTTTTAAGTAGACTTAGTGGGCGTTATTCAAGTTAAGCGTTAAGCTAGTTGCAAATGGAGTTGTAATGCAGATCTCGTTAAAACCTCTTCTTATTTCCCTTATATCACTCGGACTTATTGCCTGTGGCGGTGACTCCAAAGACAAGGCGGATCAGCCAGCGATAAAAGAAGTCGCAATAGTTGAAAGTAGTTGCCCAAATAATCGAAATGCCTCTGCTGGGTCGCAGTGGTGTTGGGCTGATCCCTTTCCCCAAGGCAACATGCTTAATAGTCTCGCTATCGGTAATGGCGAGTACTTATTTGCCGGAGACGGCGGCACATTGCTGTTTACTCAAGATTTTCAAACTTGGGAAAACATTAACCTAAATAATTCAGATAATTCGGCCTACCATGCGGCGTCCTACCATAATGGTTTGTGGATGGTCAGCTCTGATCACGGTGTGGTTATTTCAGCAGACAAGACCAAGTGGGAGCATGTGCGTCGCCCTGAGTTTTCTTCATTAGATCATCACTACGCCAATGGGGTTTGGGTTTCGGTTGGCGAACGTAGAACCATTGCAACGTCGAAAGATGGACGACAGTGGAGTATTAAACATATAGAAGCTGACGAACGCAGATTAAATGCACTTGTATCGGTTTACTACGGTGATGGTTTATGGATTGCCGTTGGCGAAGACGGTGCTCTGTTTACTTCAAAAGATGCGGAAAGCTGGGAATATAGGACCATAGATACGCTCCCTTATAGAGAGTTTACCGATCTGATCTACGCGGAAGATAAAGGGCTATGGGTGGCCACTGCTGATAATCGATCTTATAGCGGTGAAAACAACCTCTTGTACACGTCTGAAAATGGCATTGAGTGGTCCGTTACAGAAGTCGATACCTTATTTGCCTTCGATAGCATTGCTTATCATGGAGGACAGTGGGTTGGGATCTTACCGCTCGGCCAGATTTTTCACAGTACGAATTTGACCGACTGGATACAGGTAGACCCAAATCGAGAAGATGTTTTGTCAGATGGTCGATATTTACAAGGCGTTAATTTTGATGAATCCCAAAATATTTGGGTTGCTTATGGTCAAGGTGGCTTAATACTTACATCGCTGGATGGAGTTAATTGGGAATATAAATTTAACTCCCATCTTGTGTCAGTTAAAGCCATCGCTTTCGATGGTTCTGATCGATATGTTGCTGTTGGTAAAGGCAGCCCGTCGCCAGTGAGTTACTCAGATGATGGTGTCAATTGGCAATCTGCTCGCGGTCTGGTGGACTCCAATCAGCGGGTAGAGAGTTATTTGATTGATGTGGTTTATGGCGATGGCTTATGGCGTGCGGTTGCGTATGACGCATTTTATCACTCTACCGACGGTGTTAACTGGACACTGGATATCATCGATTATGGCGAGAAAAAGAGGTCACTGAGAAATGCTCAGGTGCTGGCTTACGGCAAGCAGGTAAAACGTTGGGTCGCTATCAGTTTTGATCTTGGTGAAGTTTTCATTCTAGATGAAGAGGGTGACAACGCCGGGAAGTGGCGGTTCGTGCTTGAATACAAGGAGTCGCCCATCTATGGCATCGCTGAAGCGCTGTTGTTTGATGGTGAAAAATGGTTGGTTGCGACTTCCCAATCTATTTATTACTCCTATGACGGTATTGCGTGGCAAGAAGTCGAATATAGCGCTGGGTCGGGCCGACAGTGGTTTAGGTCCATTGCATATGGACAGGGTAAATACATCGCATTAATGCTTGGCAGTAACGCTCGCTACGCGGTATCTGATGATGGAATTCAATGGGAAGTTAAGGAATTTGGAATATCAGGTGCTCGTTCCATCACCTTTGACAATGGCGAGTGGCACGTGGTTGCTTGGGATAACCCTAATGATGGTGACTATAGGTACATGACCTATAAATCTGTTGATGCTGTTCAGTGGAATGTTGTGCCCGGAGGCAGCCCTTCTACCATGCTTGTGAGAGGCCGTGATAAGTGGCTCTCTGCGACATCGTCCGGTGGCTTGTTGTTCAAACCTGATTGAGATGTTGCTTGAATTTAAGTTAACTGCTGCGTTTGGATGTGAAATACATACCTGCTGCTTCTAAAGCGGCAGGGGATCACGAGGAAATAGATCAGAGCGTGTAATTCTTTTGCCATTTAAAAAACAGTGTTTTCCCTCAGTTAACTTTTTAATTGGCTGGCAGGAATAATCACTCAATTCAGCCGTTAGCTGATCCAGATACACCACCTTTATCTGCATTTAGGTTTTTACTATTGTTCGTAAAAACCGAATGCCAGAACGTTTAACAATGCTTTTATTAGTCCGCTATTACTAGATTGCTAGCGCAGTATTGTGGCCATTTAGTGACAGGATGATCTTAATTTTAGATACATAAAAAAAAGCTAATCAGTGTTTTCGATGTAAATTTTTCATTAGCGATTACGCATTTTTCAAAACGCGCCATACACATAAAAAAATATGAGTAACGTTGATAAAACACTCATTATTATTTGTAAAAAAAGATTGGACATAAGACGACTAATTTACATTTTGTAATAGTTGATCGACTCGACAGGACTAATGCATGGGGGTGATTTTGGATGATATGTGATCAGTCTCGGTATAAGACCAAAAGAGTCAGGCGTGTGCAAAAAGGTCATGAAATTTGACAAGGTTCAAAGTTGTGCATTCAAAACTCACCTTAAAGTGTTAGAAAAAGCCAGTCATGGATTTTAAAAGAAGATAAAAAACACTCAGTAGGTTAAAAAATTTACCCAGTTGTTTTCCAAAAAAAAATTTGTTTAGACTCAGCGCGTCAGGGAATTAGGCAATTGATTGCCGATCAAGCGTGCCAAAAGATTAGACAAAAAAATTATAAAGACGTTTGGAGAACAGCATGGCGACATTCGACGAAAGCACACCGTTAGTTGGTTCACCGATATCGGGCGGAGAAGAACAAACGGGTTGGGTATTTGTTTACCCAGGTCAGGGTTCTCAGTTCATCGGTATGGGAAAAGATTTTTATGAGGCCGATGCACGTTGTCAGGCGATCATGGATGAAGCAGAACGAATCTCTGCTAAGAAAATTTCAAAACTTTGCTTTAATGGTCCCATCAGTAAGCTAAGCAATACAGACAATCTCCAAGTTTCTACCACTGCCGTTAATCTGGCGATTACTGAATATTTAAAAAACCATACAGATATTCGTCCGTCCGTTGTGCTAGGTCACAGTGTCGGTGAGTATTCTGCGTTGCACGTTGCGGGCGTTTTATCCTTTGAAGATACGATCAAGGCGACCACAGAGCGTGGTAACTTGATGCAGCGTGAAGCTAAGGCGCACAAGGGCGCTATGCTTGCGGTGATGGATTGCCCACCGGCGACGCTTAGCGAAATGATCGAGATGCATTTTGACAAAAATGCGGTGGTCGTAGCTAACGACAACTCTCCCCGTCAAAAAGTTATTTCTGCAAGTAAGGACGATGCAACCAAGCTTTCTGCGTTGTTATCGGACGCTGGTATTAACTACGTAAAATTGCCTGTGAGTGGCGCGTGGCACAGTCCATTAATGGCAGGGTGTGTGGAAGAGTTTGCGCAAGTGCTAAGCGAATTAGCATTTAATCAGCCTAGCATTCCAGTTGTTGGCAACTTACAAGCCGAGTTTGTGACTGACCCAGCTAGTATTCAAGAAAGTTTGGTTTCTCACGTGGTTGAAATGGTTCGTTGGCGCGAGTCGATTGAGTTTCTCTTGAGTCAGGGCTATCGCAACTTTCTAGAGGTTGGCCCAAAGAAAGTTCTTTCACGTTTGATCAGTACCATTAACGACAAACGTTTTGATCTCACCATTAAAAATGTTGAGTCGGTAGCGGATGTGGCGAAGTTGTAGTCATGGCTTCCATTCTTTATCGCCTCTACTTGTTTTTCTCGGCAGTAACCCCAGCAGTGATCTATAGCCTTGTAGCGGCACTGCTGGTGTTTTTATTCAGTCTTCGTATCCAAACGGACATGGCATTAAACGTAGCGTTATTTTTCGCAGCGTTAAGCTTTTCGGCTGGCGTGCGAGTTTTAAAAGATGTTTGGAGCCACTGGCCGTACGCGTACCATTTGCAAAAGTTCAAAGTGGCCGATGACGAAATCCCAGTGTTAGAAAAGCGTCCTCTGCACCCTGAAATTTTAGAGCGCCCCGTTCGAACCGTTGCCTTTTTTGCAGGCCTGATGGCGTTAATTGCAGGTGGTATCAGTTGGACAGTTGCGGATGTGGCGCTGGCAGGGCAGCACTGGATTCTTTGGATGTTAGGGTGTGCGCTTGTTCCTGTGCTGTTAGCTATGGCAATCATCGTAGTGGCCGATAACTTTTTTCGCGCCTACAGCAAGACTCAGCTGCCCGCTATGGAATTACCAGCTGAGGATTACATTAGAAAGTTCTATATCTTGCCCGAAGTGCTTTCTTTCCTACTGTTAAATATCGCCATTATTTGGCCCTTGCATCAGGTGCAGTCACAAACATCCGATGTGGCTTGGGTGACATTGTTGGTGATGTCCTTAATCAGTACGGCATTTCTATTAGCAAATGCACGTGTAACGCCAATTAACGCAATGTCTGGCGCGCTGTTCTCCAAGATTTGGAACATAACCAATATTGATACCACCGAGGTTGATCCCACCTCGCCACGTCAATATCAGGTTTGGCAATTCTCGTTTAAAAAGTGGTACGCCATTGTTGTCGTGAACTTAATGATTTTGGGTACTGCCTTCATGGCTTCAGGCTTATCCAACTGGTTCTTACCTTTTTTAATTTGTGCAGAGTGCTTGTGGGTAGCTGTTTATTTGTACCTAAGGTTGAAAGTACTGCGCAGCACAATGGCGAAAGTAGCTGTGTTTTATCGCCAGCATAACGGCTACTACCAAGCCGGACAGTTTTCTACCGAACGACAACTGCCAGCGGAGCTAGCACTATGACGGCGCAACTATTTAGCGAAACGGAAAAATCTTGCCTTGGACTGATCCAAAGCCTGCCAGAAACCATTCAGCAAGGCGTGTTCGGCATTGGTGTCGATATCGCGTCGAACGACCGTATGCAACTGGCTATTGAGCGCAGTGGTGAAGGATTTTTAAACCGAGTCTACACCGCCGACGAAGTGGCCTATTGCCAAAGCGCTGAACGACCATATGAACGGTTTGCCGCATGTTGGGCAGCGAAGGAAGCCGCTGTAAAAGCACTGGGCACAGGTTTCCGTTACGCCATTTCGTTTAAGGATATTGAGTTAAAGTCCGACGGCGAAAATAAGCCCGTACTGAATTTGACAGGTAAGTTTGCCGAGTTAATGCAAGAGAAAGGCGTAAATTATTCCAATGTTTCCATTAGCCACGAAGAATCAAAATCAGTGGCTGTTGTATTGCTTTGTCGGGTTTAACAAGCGATTAACTCATTTAATTAACGATAGCGATTTTAAATACATCATCAGGAGGAATGGCTGTGGCCAAATACGAAGACCTAGAAGGAAAGGTTGTCTTAGTGACAGGTGGCAGTGGCGACTTAGGTAAGGCTGCCATCATGGAGTTTGGCAAACAGGGCTGCAGACTCTACTTCACATTTAATAGCAATCAAGAAGCGGCAGATGCCATTGTCAACGAAGCTAAGGAAAACGGCTTTGAAGCAGTTGGTGTTAAATGCAATATCCAAAAGAAAGACGAAGTGAACGCTTTGATTGCAAGCATCATCGAACGCGAATCACGTTTGGATGTGTTGGTGAACAACGCAGGTATTTACAAAGATAACCTGTTCACGTCTATGTCGACCGAAGAGTTTGAACACGTTATTCAAACCAACCTGTTCGGTACTTTTTACTGCACCAAAGCAGCGGTTGACGAAATGTACAAAGCCCGTAGCGGCGCTGTCATTAATATCTCTTCAATTGCGGGCGTTACTGCATCTTTTGGGCAAGCAAACTACAGTGCTGCCAAAAGTGCCGTAATCGGTTTTAGCCGTACTTTGGCAGCCGAGCTTGCCCCTAAGAACATTCGCGTAAACACAGTTGCCCCTGGCTTAATTGAATCCAGCATGGTTAAGCGAATTCCACGCAACATCATGAAACAGACTTTGTCTAGCATTCCAGCTAAACGTCTGGGTCAACCAGAAGAAATTGCAAAAGTGGTGGTGTTCTTAGCGTCTGAAGATTCCAGCTACATGATTGGTCAAACTCTGGTTGCCGATGGCGGCCTGATCATGCGCTAACGCGCAGTTTTTTATTAGGGATAACGAAATGTCAACTACGGTCGCACGTAAAAAGAAAGTCAGCAAAGACTTCGTTCTGCTTGAAACCTTCATGCTGCACAAAATGAGTGTGTTTCGTCAGCCATTTGTGATGGTTGATCGCATTGTGAACTTTCAAAATGGTGACAAACCAAAAATTACCGCTATTAAAGCGGTTGCTGCTAACGAGCCGCATTTTACTGGTCACTTTCCTGAATTTCCTGTCATGCCTGGCGTTCTCATTGCCGAGACATTTGGTCAAGCCAGTGAATACATGAACGTGCTGCTGCAATTCTTGGATGACTACAAAGAAGATACAGGCGAAACCTTTGAAGACCTGCATGCGTTGAAGGCTGAATTGTATACCCAGCGTGGTATTGATCGCATGAAAAAAGTGACGCAAAACACCATGGGTTTCTTGGCGTCACAAGATCTTAAATTTAAAGGCGTAGTGTCACCAGGTGACACGCTAGAAATCACCAGCGAAATGTTTATGACCGACAGCGCTGGTTTTAACCACTTTAATGTGGAAGCGCGTGTTGGCAAGCGTGTGGTGTGCTCAGGTCGCATGTCCAATTGGCGTCAAACCACCCGTGGTTTCGGCGTACCTGAAGAATTTTAAACGAACAACCAATCGGAGAAAGGAATCATGAAAGATTCATTAAAAAGCCAAATTGATCAGCGTAAAGCTGTTCTAGACGAAGTTAAAAAAGTTCTGATCGAGCGTTTGAACCTGTATCAAGAGCCACAAGATATTGATGAAGATACTCCGCTGTTTGGTAGCGGTTTGCGTCTGGACAGTGTTGACGCTACAGAAGTCGTTGTAATGTTGGATATGAGCTTTGGTATCAAAGTAGAAGAGGGCACAGACCCATCTTTCATGCGCAGCATTAACAAGCTGGTGGACTTCATCATCGAACGTAAATATTCAAACGCGGCCGCCTAATCGCGCCATCCATATTAGGAGATCGACATGGAAACTTTATCTGCGCTGCACGAAGCAAACGCAAAAGAGATGGTAGAAAAAAACGGCATCTCTGTACCTAAAAGCTACGGTGATTTCGACAAAGAGTATTACGCACTGCGTAAAAACATCGCCCTAACCGATTACAGCCATTACACCAAAATCAAGCTGGAAGGCGACGAAGCGTTTGACCTGCTGGACTTTGCTGTAGCCGGTGATGTAGCCGAGATCCGTGACGAGCAAAGCTTGTACACAGTGATGCTAGATGACAAAGGCGAAATCATTACTGACCTATACGTCTTGAACGACGACGACACGTATATCATTTTGGCAGAGCACATTGACGACGCTACCATGATGTCACTGTTGGAAGAGCGCAAAGGCGATTTTGAAGACGTTGAAATTACTTCATTAACTGAAAGTCACGCTATTGTGGCTATCGAAGGTCCGTACAGCTGGGAATTGGCAACTGAAGTGTACGGCATGGACGTTATCGGTATTCCATTCTTAGGTTTCATCGCGTTGGAAGACGACACATATTTGCTGCGCGCTGGTAAGCACGGCGAATACGGCTTCAAAGTGGTTATTCCACAAGAACAAGCAGCTGAACTGTGGGCAACCTTCGAAGAAAAAGGCACACGCTACGAGTTGGTTAAAGCGGGCATTGGTCTGCAAAGCATCACTCGCTTAGAAAACCCTTACTTTATGCCAGAAGGTGTTGGTCAATTAAGCCGTGACCCTCGCGAATTGCAATTACAGTGGATGGTTCGTTACGACAAAGAAGAATTTGTTGGCCGTGAAGCTCTGCTAGAAAAACGTGAAGAAGCTCTGCAAAACAAAGTGGTTGGTTTTGTGGTTGAAAAAGACGGTGAAGACAGCAGCATCGCAGTAGGCGATAAAGTGGTTTGTGACGGTGAAGAAATCGGCACGCTGGCCACAGTTGGTTATTCACCAACTATGAAGAAGATGATCGCTCAAGCTTTCCTGAACGCTGACTATGCCTATGCAGGCATTGCAGATTACGCGATTAAAGCGGCTGACGGTTCTGAAAAAGCAGGCGAAACCATCGCTACGCCGTTCTTCGTGAACCACAGTATGTTGATCAACCCTAACGAGCACAGCTTCGTAAACCCAGATAAGTTCCGCAACATGATCGAACAGCTGGAAGCGAAAAAAGCTGAAGCATAATCGTTAACGCGTTATTGCTCCGACACCTTGCCCTTCGGCAAGGTGATTGGAGTCACGCACTTAGAACAAAGTAAGCGATTAGCACAACAGCCTATTGGGTATCTCAAGCGTTTTTAAGAGCCCACTTTTTTTATTTGTATCGCATACGCATTAAAGAATTATTCGTCGTTAATTATCAGGTGTCATCATGGCCATAGCACGCAAGCGAGTTGTAATTACAGGGATGGGCGTACTGTCGTCTGTGGGTCGTAACATTCCCGAATTTAAGCAGGGTTTGTTAGATAAAAAGGTAGGTATTGAACCTAGCGAATACTACGCTCAATACTTTAAAGGTGCTGTGGCATCCGAAATTAAAGGCGAGGTTGACTACCCTGGGCTTGATCCAGAGTTGACCACCAAACTGGATAAAGGCGCATTGTGGGGCTATCGCGTGGGTCGCGAAGCACTTATTGATGGCGGCCTGTTAGACAGTGATTTAAAAGACAACATGGGTTTAATGGTGGGTGTATCTGCTGCTGGTACTGAAGCCTACCTGCCATTCATTATGGGTAAGCCAGAAGAAACCAATGTCGACATGGTTAAATACAGCGGTTCGTACGCCAGTGTTTGTCCATTGGTTGCATCGCTGTTGAATATTGGCGGTGGCTACGAACTGGTGGCAACGGCTTGTACCGCAAGCCCAAACGCAATTGGTTTAGCTTACGACGCCATTCAAAATAACAAAGGCGATATTATGATGGCGTTGGGCTCAGAGCCTTTGTATATCCCAACATTTGCCGGTTTCTACGCGCTTAAAGCTATGGCCGAAGGCCCATGTACGCCTTATAGCAACCAACCTGGTATGTCGATTGGTGAAGGTGCGGGTGCACTTATCATCGAAGAATACGAACACGCTAAAGCCCGTGGTGCGAAAATTTACGGCGAACTACTTGGCTATGCCACCACGAGCGATGCCTACCACGAAACCGCACCAGACCCGAAAGCCGAAGGTTCAACATTGGTGATGCGTAACGCGCTTAAAAACACCAACTTGCACCCAGACCAAATCGACTATGTAAACGCGCACGGTACCGGTACAGACGCTAACGACCGTTCAGAATCGTTAGCCATTAAGAAAGTATTTGGCGACGGCAAAATTCCACCCATCAGTTCAACCAAATCGTACTTTGGCCACAACATTGGTTCAGCGGGCATTTTGGAATTGATTGCCAGCTTGTTGACACTGCCAGAGAACAAAATTCTTCCTACGCTGAACTTTGGCGAGCCGCGCAGTTATGTTGATCTAGACTGTGTGCCAAACGACTTCCGTGACCAAGAAGTCAACGTGTTCATGAAAAACAACTACGCGTTTGGCGGTAACAACTGCTGTGTGATTACGTCTACCAAGCCCGGTTCCATTCCTGTTGCTAGCTACGACCCACAACGCGTTGTGATTACGGGTATGGGCTCGGTAAGCTCTTTGGGTTTGGGTAACAGCGACTTTGCAGCAGGTCTAGTGGACGGTGGCGCACAGCCAACGGCTATGGAAATGAAAGTTGAGTTGGAATCCACCGAAGATCTGAACCTGCCACTTGATGAAAACAAAGTGCTGCACTATGGCGCGCATCTGGTTAAAGAATTCAACCCTCGTAAAATTTTGCGCAGTGTTGACGCACGCAAGCTAAACAATATTTCGTTGTACGCCATGGTGGCGTTAGAGCAAGCGCTTAACGCAGCAGGCTACAAAGTACCGAAAACCGCCCGTGAAGAAGTGGGCATGATCATGGGTATTGCAAAAGGGCCAACCAGCACTATTGCACGTCTTTGCGAAAGTCTACGCCCTGATCCAAACAATGTGCGCACCAGCGAATTTGCTATGTCGTTGCAAAACTCCATTGCAACTCAATGCGCGATAGCGAAAGGCATTAAGGGTTACAACACCACCTTGTCTTCTGGTGTCAATGCAGGTTTGGGGGCAGTCATTCAAGGTTACGAAGTGATTCGTCAAAACTTGCAAGACTACATGCTGGCAGGCGCGTCCGACGAAGATAACTTAGGTTTCTCGCCGCTCATGTTAATGGACAACAAAGGCATGAGCTACAGCACAGATGCTGACGGTTATAAGGTTTATTCCAAAGACGGTTCTGGCTACATCATGGGCGAAGGCGCAGGCTGTATGTTCATGGAATCCTACGCGTCGGCCAAAGAGCGTGGTGCAACCATTTTTGCCGAGGTAGTGGGTTATGGTCGTGCCAACGACACCATTTACTTCCACAACGATGAAGCGGGCAACGGTATGGCACGTGCCATCGAGCTAGCGCTTAAAGAAGCACAAATTACAGCCGCAGATGTCGATGTTATCTGTGGTACCGCTTGGTCCGGCGAGCGTGTGGTCAATGCCGAACTGAATGGTATTAAGCAAGCCTTTGGTGAGCACGCTGCAAGCATTCCACTGACTAACTTCAATGGTTACTTTGGTTTTATCGAAGCCACTGGCGGCCTGTTGAATATGATGGCGGTGATTCACGGCATGCGCGATAACTTGGTCTATCCAATTATGCACACCGAAGAGTTTGCAGTATCAGGTTTGAACTATGTTACTGGCGAACCGCTGCGCCACGAAACCAACTATGCATTGATTACTGGTCAATCCGAAGGGGGTAACTGCTACGCCATCGTGGTGAAAAAAGGAGAGTAGTCCCCATGGGGCCAACCATAGTTGTGAGTGGTGTGGGCTGCATGTCTGACTATGCCGAGTCAGCGGATACGTTTTTTGAAAACTTAAAGCGAAAACAGTGTGTGGCGTTTGAACCTGTATTTACAGATTCAACCATACAAGAGGTGTTTGGTTTTCGCTTTAACCCAAAATACGCGCCGATGAAACGGCTGCAAAAGCAGCATGGTAGTCGATACAAAAAATACGGTGTAAAAGATCCGCGTGTGGCTTTAATGGTTAAAACGACCAATGCCATCATGAAAGATGCCGGACTAACACGGGAAGACCTAAGCAGTGACCGCACACAGGTCATGTGGGGGGCACCGGGTAATCAGCCTGACTTGCGTTCGTTTTTGGTTCAAATGCAAAGTAACGACAAGCTGGATTTAATGTTGAATCCCAAGCTTAAAGACTTGCATGTTAAAAAATTTCGCAACGACAGCTTGACCACTCAGTACGCAGATTACTATCAATTACAGCGTCCAGTAGACACCGTGTTTTCGGCTTGTTCATCCAGTTTGTCCGCGTTGGTGCCAGCCATGGCTCAACTTCAATCAGGGCAGGTGGATCGTGTGCTGTTGCTGGCATGGCAAGAAGTTTCAACCTTCGACATTTTGTTTATGTCTGGGTTAAACATCTTAGCCAAAGACCAAAGTCTGCCATTTTCGAGCGAAACCGAAGGCCTAATTCCTGCCTTCGGAATTGCTGGCGTACTGTTAGAACGTTGTGATGATGCTCAAGCAAGGGGAAATAAGCCTTACTTTAGCGTAAAGGGCACTTCGGCTAGTCGCGCTTTTGGTTCGGCTAACTCGCCTAGCATGGGCGCACCCGCACGCATGTTGTCGCAGACGTTTGAATCCTTGCTTGAAAAAGTCGGTCTTAAAGCATCCGACATAGATGCTATTTTTCCACACGGCAATGGGATTCGAGCCAGTGATCAAGCAGAAGCTACGGCGATTGCTCAGGTGTTTTCTGCAACCATGCCAGCGGTAGCCAATTATACGCATCAGTATGGCTATATGTTGGCTGCATCGGGTGCGTTTGACTTAGTGGCAGCGGCGTACAGCTTCAGACAGCAAGAAGTCTTACCGTTTCACAGCCCAGTTTCGTTAGAAGAAACCAAGGGCGTGAACTTTGTTTTAGACAAAGCGCAACCGCTTGAGTTGAAGCGCATGCTAAAAAACAGCATTGGTATTGATGGCTCTTTGGTCACCACCATTCTTGAAAGTGTGGAGGCGGCATGAATACATCACAAGTGGTCATGACAGGGTCCAGCTGGGTCGAGTCTGAAACCAGTAGTTTGTTTGTGCCTCGGCTCAACAATGCCTACGAGCAATATTTGTTCGAAGAAGCCTATAAAGCGTCTGGCATTGAGTATTGGCACATTAAAAAATTTGCAGACAGTGCTGGCCTGCCGCATATGACCGCCATGGAAACCGCTTTTGATGGTGCGGTTAGCCACGCTGGTCTACAGCGAAAAATTAAGAAGAAAAATGGCAATCGAGTTGGTCTTATCTACTTTGATGAATATGGCCCTATCTCATTTATGGAGCGCAAAGCACAAATAAAAGAGATGTACTACTCGGATGTGTTTCCATCTAACGTGTTACAAGCCCACAACATCAGTGGCTATTCAGTTCGACTCAGGGCTGAACGTAACGCGCCTATGCAAGCTATTCAATTAGCAAAAAACCTAATTGAAGGTGGTGAGCTCGACATCGTTTTCGTTGGCGGCATAAACCCTTGTTACAGCTTCTTTTTCTTAAGCGAACAATTAGAAACATCGCAATGGGAAAAACAACAGGGCAGTTCAATTAACAAAGAAAACAACACACGCCATTTAAACGAAGCGGCTGCATTTATTGTATTAGAACGCGCAGAACACGCAGAAAGTCGGGGCGTTACCAACGCAACCGAATTATTGGTGGTCGACAGCACGCGTGAATACTACAGCGCCAAGCATGCAAGTGAGAATCCATTGCCGCGCCAATGGAATCAACTTGCGCAGCGTTACCCTATTGCTAAAGCGTACATGGGGTTGTACCCAAGTGATGTCATCGTCAAGGCAGAATCAATGCTAATGAGTGACAGCCTAACCGATGCTGAGCAGGTAAACCTGTACGAGCGAAAGGGTGACGCTAACAGTTTAAATACATTGCGGGTATTGCACGACCAGATTCAAAAACCAGAACCAAGCCAGAACGTTCAGCTTATTCACAGTGCTGATCGAAACGGATTTGGTTGGAATCTTCTCTTTAAATAAAAAAACACAAGGCGAAACAATATGGATGCTACCACTCAACCAACAGGACAATTCCGCGGAAAAACCGCTTTTATCACAGGCGGTAGCCGTGGTATCGGCGAAGCCATCGTACGTGATTTTATCGACGAAGGCGCAGACGTCATTATCAACCACAGACGCAACGTGGGTAAGGGCGCAGCACAAGTTAAACTGCTGATGGACTACGCCGAATCTAAAGGCGTTACCGCGACCCCAGTCTTGGGTGATATTTCACAGCGTCGTGACGTTGAAAAGATGTTCGAGCAAGTCGGTAAAGACTTTGAAAAGCTAGACCACCTCGTGCTAAACGCGGGTCAAACTCCCTTTAAAGAATTTATGGACTTCAACAAAACCGATTGGAAAGTTTTGTTAGATACTAACCTTGTGGGCAACGTGGCTTGTGTGCAAGGTGCCGTACCTTTGATGAAAGACGGCGGCAGCATTGTCATCATCACCAGCACTGGTAGCCGTCGTGTTATGCCGCGCTACCCAATGGGTGTCATGAAAGCAGCACTGGAACACATGGTGCGTTACTTAGATTACGAACTACACGGCCGCGGTATTCGCGTAAACGGCATTTGTGGTGGTTTAACTAAAACCGACACCTTTGAGCAGCTTGAAACCGTATGGCCTGGCTTTATGCAAATGCTTGAAATTCGTGGTCGTGATTTTGTGTGTGAACCTAAAGAGCTAGCCAATGTTGTGAACTTCTTATGTTCCGACAAAGCAAGCGCCTTGCAAGGTAGTGTGATTCTGGCCGACCGCGGCATCACATTGGAATAACACAGAGCAACTGGACATCAACACATGAAAGTAAAACGCGAACGTGTCGTCATTACCGGCGTTGGTATTTGTTCGGCTATTGGTCAGGACAAAGAGTCATTCACCAACGGGTTATTTGCATGCGAAAGCGCAGTGGGTACCAGCGAAGAATTTAACCAATACTTCGAAAACTGTGTCGCTGCGCAAATTAAGGAAGCCGTCCAATATGAAGGACTCAGTCAGGAGCAAATCGAAACCTACGATCGCGTTGCCCTTTGGGGCTATAAAGTAGGGCGCGAAGCCCTAATGGATGCCGGAATCGAACAGGCCAAAGACAAACTGGCCATGGGCGCCATGATTGGCGTAAGCGGTGCGGCAACCGAACCTTTCATGAAAATTATTGATGAACAACCTGTGCCGATGGCACAGGTGGCCAGTGCAGGTAACTACGGTTCTGCCGCGCCTATCATCACTTCGCTGTTGGGTTTAGGCGGCGGCTACGAAGTGGTCGCCACTGCGTGTACGGCAAGTACCAACGCACTGGGGCTTGCGTTTGATGCGCTGCAAAACCAAAAAACCGACCGTATGTTGATCGTCGGCAGTGAGCCACTATATTTGCCAACCTTTTCTGGTTTTAAAATTTTAGACGCCATGGCTCCAGGACCTTGCAGCCCATTTTCTGGCGAGCCGGGAATGTCAGTAGGTGAAGGTGCAGGTGCATTGGTGCTAGAAACCTACGAAAGCGCGAAAAAACGTGGCGCGCGCATTTATTGCGAAATTCTTGGTTATGCCACTTCGTGCGACGCTTACCATGAAACCTCACCCGAACCAAAAGGCGACGGTGCAACCATGGTAATGAATTTAGCACTGCGCAACGCCAATATTAAACCAGAACAAATTGACTACATTAATGCCCACGGTACAGGCACAGCAGCGAATGACCGTGCCGAAACCGCAGCCATTAACCGGGTATTTGCAACCGAACCGGGTGCGCCCGTGACCATTCCGGTTAGTTCTACTAAATCCTATTTCGGACATAACATTAGTGCCGCCGGTGTCATGGAGTTGGTTGCGTGTTTGGTGACTCTGCCCGAGAAAAAGGTGTTACCAACATTAAACTTCACCAAGCCTCGTGACTACGTGAATCTAAATGTGGTTAAAAACGAATTTATGGATCACCCCGTAGATTTGTTTATGAAAAACAATTACGCCTTCGGTGGGAATAATTGCTGTGTGATTGCGTCCATGAAGCCAGATACGCATCCAGTGTCTGAAACCAAAATCAATCAAGTAGCGATCACGGGTTTGGGCAGCATTAGCGCTTTAGGTATCGGACAAGAAGGACTAGCAACCGGCCTAGCCGAACACGCACAAGCCAATACCTCACCGTCCACTACACAAACCTTTGATGTGTTGAATGGCGAACAAGAAAGCGACTTCCACTGGCTGACCGCCGACAAAAGCGTGCGTGAAACGTTAAAAACGTTACCGCTGGATGATCAAGGCAAGCTAACATTGCGTCGTTATCCTGCGGCCGAATTTAATGCACGCAAAGTATTACGCAGTGTTGATACACGTAAAATGCACGCCGTAAACTTAAACGCCATGGTTGCGTTAGAAGGCTGCCTAAGCGACGCCGGTGTCAAAGTAGGTAAAAGTAATCGTGACGACTTCGGCATGGTGATGGGTTTATCACGTGGCCCACAAACCGCGCTGGATAACTTCTTTTCTAGTATGAACCCAGAACCGTCACAAGTGCGCACTTCGGAATTTCCAAAAGCCTTGTACAACAGCGTGTCTTCCGGTTGTGCCACCATCAAAGGCATGCGTGGTTACAACACCACCTTAGCCACAGGTTATGGCGCGTCATTAGGTGCGGTCATGCAAGCATACGAAGTTGTGCGTCAAGACATGCAGCCCTTCATGGTTGCGGGTGGTGCTGACGAAGCCGCAGTGGGTTTCTCCATGGTGATGCACGCTGCTCACAAAGACAAAGCCGTGAACTTTGACTTAGCAGCCGAAACATTCAAACCCTACGATGCGCAATCCAAGGGTTATCACATGGGTGAAGGCGCAGGCCTGATGATGTTGGAATCGGTTGAATCGGCTCAAGCCCGTGGCGCGCGCATTCGTGCACGCATTACCGGTTGTGGTCGCGCCAACAGCCCAACCATGGACATTCACGACCGTGCGGACGCACTGAGTCGCGCCATTGCCTCGGCCCTGAAAGAAGCTGGTATCAACGCCGACGAACTTAACCTAGTGTGTGGCACCAGCTGGGGCGAACCCGAAGCCGACAGTGTTGAGCTGGCCGGTATTGCACAAGCGCTAGGCAGTGCGACGCAAACCACACCGTTCACCAACTTTAACGGCTACCTAGGCTTTGTTGAATCCAGTGGTGCGGTGCTGAACTTAATGGCCGTCATCAACGCCATGGAAACCAGTACAGTAGCACCCATTGCAAATTCTAAAGAATTTGTACGTGCCGATTTCGACTTTGTAACTTCCGTACGCGAAGTCGAAATTCAACACGCACTAGTGGTTGCAGCAGGTGAAGCAGGGAACTTCTCAGCGGTTATCGTGAGCAAGCCATGATCAAGTAGTTAAAAATTGAATACAATTCTGAGCAAAGTTCAAAACAGTATTCAAAGCTAGCCTCAAAACGAGGCAAGGGTACTTGCTAAATAAAGCGCCAATGTGAAAGCATTGGGGCTTTGTTTTTTGAATACTCCCATGTACGAGACCGCTCATGAGCAACGACACCATTCATTGCGAAACCCACGGCGAGCAGCAGGGCATCTGTTTATGTCAGCACTTGTTGTCCGGTGACAAACAGGGGTTTAACTGCACATTTGATGAGGATGCGCCCTACGAACTAAGACCAGCAGCATGGTGTAATCAATGTGAAGCCTTGTACCAGAAAGAAGGCGACTGTACGGACGATTTTCTAGCCTTTGTTGATGGAAAAATTGTTTGCGCTTGTTGTTACGATGACATTCGCGAGCGCAATTGGTTACAAGATGACGACCTATTGCATGATTTAATTTGCGAAAGTTTTGCTTATTTAGATGAAAGGCAAAAAGCCTTTCTGGAAAAATACAAACTAAGAGACCACAACCGTTGGGATTGGGATCAAGAGCGCGGCAAATTGCTATTCAGTCACGAGGGCGTCCCTCAGGTTGAAGCGGACATTCATTTCTCGGGTTCCTATTCCGAAAAATCGGAAACATGGTTATGGGCGTGGGCCAACGACAGCTTACTAGAACCCGTTAAGAAAGCATCACAAGACATAAAACTCTTAGGCGAGCGCCTTGGGTTAAAACAATTAGAAACCGCCATGTGGTCTGCAACCGACGTAGACGGCTGGGAAATGACATCCGTCATGGCAAAACATATGAATGCCATAGGCGCCTACCGAACGCAAAGTGATAGCGGTTATACTTACATGGTCGTCACCGCAGCTAGGTGGTTGAGTTAGTGGGCAAGTTTCGTTTTCAACTGGAGAGCTTTCAAGACTACCGTATTCGTGTTGCATCGGAACAGGATGCAAGTGTTGTGTTTGAAGTTTTAATGGACAATGCGCGATGGCTGGCGTCAAAAGGTATCAAACAATGGCCTGTTTCGTGGTTGGAAAGTATTCGGCCTGATATTGATGAATCTTTATCGTTTGGGCGGTTTTACATTGTTGAAAGGTTGGATTGTCCCATCGCCGTTTTTGAACTCAGAACGGAGCCCGAAGCTGTATGGAACTTTGATGAAGCGCATTATTTGTACATTCATAAGATTGCAGTGATGCGTGAATATGCGGGCCTTCAAATAGGAGCTTCTATCATTAACACGATACAGAATATGGCCCGCCGTGAGGGGTATGTTGGAGTGAGACTTGATTGTGTCTCTAATAATATGCTGCTTTGTCGTTACTACCAGAATTTTGGTTTTGAGCGCATTGGTACATATCAATCATCCTTAATAGATTTAGCTCTCTTCCAACTCAGCTTTCATACGGTTAAATAACCCGCGAGGGGAAATGTCCAAATACAATGCTCAGATAGAATGGTCTCTTACCAATCAAGACGATTTCATACGAAACCAATACAGCCGCGGTCACACTTGGCAATTTGACGGTGGCGTTTCCGTGCCTGCGTCGTCTTCGCCCCATGTTGTTCCGTTACCATATTCAATAGAACAAGCTGTAGACCCAGAAGAAGCATTTGTTGCTTCATTAGCAAGTTGTCACATGCTTTGGTTTTTATCGCTGGCCGCAAAAGCAGGTTACGTTGTCACGCATTATGTTGATCGTGCAGAAGGCACAATGGCGATTAATGAAGAGAAAAAACTTGCCATGACGGATGTTGTACTAAAACCGATGGTAAACTTTGCCGCTGGCTCAGCTCCGACTAGAACAGAGCTGGAGACTCTGCATCATGAAGCCCATGAACAATGCTTTATAGCTAATTCTGTGAAAACCAAAGTAAATATTCAATTAGATTGAACGTACGTGCCCTAGTATCCAAGGATGGAACAAATGAAAAAAATTAACTTAGTAGCATTCTGCGGTAGCCTCAGAAAAAATTCATACAATATGGTGGCTTTAGAAGCACTAATGCAATTGGCACCCGAGCAGTGTGAAGTGACCTTGGCAGATATTTCTACTTTGCCACTTTTTAATCCAGACCTTGAAGACGAAAACCTTCCTGCAGTTTCGGCTTTAAAGCAGCTAGTTGGGAACGCAGAAGGTTTTATAATTGCCAGCCCAGAATATGCTCATGGCATCAGTGGCCCGATGAAAAATGCCCTTGATTGGTTGGTCAGTGGTACAGAATTTCCTTATAAGCCCATTATGTTAATAAATACCTCTCCGCGCGCTTCCCATGCGCAAGCGCAAATCAAAGAGGTCTTGAAAACTATGTCAGGAATCATTGTGGATGATGCTGGACTGACCTTACCACTATTGGGATCAAGGTTAATGGTCAGTGACATTGTTAATGACGCACTCCTTAGTCATTCTATTCAGAGTGGCTTATTGATCTTTATGGACGCAATATTAGCCGAGGTTTAATCAGACAATCCCTCTGCGAGAGCTAACAATTCTCACACTAAATTGACCTGAATTGGCCTTTATTACGTCATATAAAGTGTTCATATTTTCCTGCCCCTCGTTGGGGCTTGTTCTATATAACGATAAAAAGGAAAGCCTATGAACGTCACACTCCAGACAATGCCTCACCATGCAACCCACACAATGACACGCCATGCAATTCGCCATGTATGCAAATTGGCTGTAATTAGCCTATTTGTTTCCAGCTCAGTCTTTGCAGCGGACTTTGCCAAACTAGATGAGGCGCTACCACCCAACGGGGTTATTAACAATTTAGAGCCAGTATTTGATTTCGATGGTGACGGCTGCTTGCCGAGCGCGGGTATTAGCCGCACGGGAGAAAAGAATCCCGGCCTTAAAACATCGGGCAAAATTACCGGTGACTGCCGTTCGGGCAATTTTCTATTAACGTCAAATACCTTACATCGCTACGTATGTAAAACCAGTGGTGGTGATACCTATTGCGGGCATTTTTACGCGTTGTATTTCGAAAAAGACCAGTTGTTCAATTACTTTGGTGGTGGTCATCGACACGATTGGGAGCACGCTGCTGTCTGGACTAAAAATGGCGTGGTTACCCACGGTAGTTACAGTGCCCACGGTGATTTATTTACTAAGCCTGCTAACGAACTGCCGTTTGAAAACGGCCACCTGAAAATTGTCTATCACAAAGACGGCATTACCACCCATGCGTTTCGTTTTGCGAAAAGCAACGAAGTGGCAGAGAATCCATACGGGTCATTCTTAACGCCAACCATTATTAGCTGGTATCAGGTGGAAGGTGACGGCGTAAGCAATGCGCAGATGCGTAGCCTGTTAAATTCCCATAATTACGGCTCGGCAACGATACCGATGAAGGACAGCAACTTCCTAAATAACATCAACGAAGGTAAGCCCAGTGGCTACCCGACATTTACCAGTACGGATGTAAGTAACTCACGCTAGCGGCTCATTCGCTAATCATTTAAGACAACAAACGCGCCAGTGTTTTACGCAGCGTGTTTGTTTGATTTTTGTTTAGTGGCAGGGGTGGTAAATCAACATCGCTTACATGCTGTAGAATTTGCAATGCAGACTCAACCGAGCCTTTTTCATAAGAAAAGGTCTTTAAAAGCGACAGCGCTAAGGGCGGAAGGGTGTGTAAATTAAATTGGGTATCACTGCTTTGTAAAAATGCATATAAATTACGCGCCTTATTAATGACTGGCTCAGATTTAAGCGAAAGGCTTTTAACTACTAGAGCAGACGCAACACCACTGACGTGATCCGCAACGCTACCGAGTTTGACCGGCTCAAAATTGTTTTTCTGCCAAAAATCTAAAACGTCTTTTGTACCAGCAAAGCTGCTGCCCAATAAATCGTATTGTTCTTCGCGCAATTGTGCTTCGACATATTTTAACAACGCGCTGGCGTTACCATAACGCTGGAATGTTGGCTGGGTCGCTATGCGAATCACACGCGAACATTTCAATGCCATGCCATCGGTCAAACCAAAATAAAATCCAAACGATTGCGGGATTAAATGGCCATTAGGGCGTCGGTGTCCATTTTGAATGGCCTGCCAAATGGAGGGTTCGATGGGGCCTTCGTCCGTGCACAAACACGCACTCACAACTGCATTCGATTTTGTCCCGCAACGACGCGGTTGTTGCACAAAAATACGTAAACCGGGTGCATCCAGTAAGTCACGTAAATCACTGGGTTTGGTTTGGTAGTGCGCATTTACCAAAAGCGAAAAAATATTCGCTAGCAGAGCAGGGTTGTTTGCTAATTCTGATTGCTGAACTTCGCGTTGAATAAAATCGTGGTGGTCATTGAGTTCAAAATCAGCTTCTGGCTCGGCATCTAACAAAAACGTGTCGAACAGCCAACGCTCAAGCGGATCATGAGCCGCATAACGAATCGGTTGTGTCAGAGCATGTTGCTGCCAGTGCGGCTTAATGCTGTCCAAGTGCTTAAACAGCCGCACCTGAAACCCTTTGCCTGTGCCTTCGTAGCCGTGGGTGGTTGAGGCAAACACAATGTTGGGAAACGTCTCAGCCCACCTCATCAATAACGGAATCGGCAGGCTTGCCGCTTCGTCCACCAACAGCCAAATCGAATGAATATTGGCCGTCGCTTGCGCGTTGGCTAGGACTTCTTCTGGCGGTAAAAACGAAACAGCGGTTTGTTTAATGTCTTGTTGGTTTGCGCCTAGTTGGCTCTCGCTGTGATTTAAAGTGTCTTCTGCTGCGGCAGCCGTGGCGGCAAACACAGAAGACAGTGCCTTGCGATTTGGTCCCGTTAGCCAAACCTTTATACCGTTATCCTTTGATGAGTTCTCGTTTTGCGTGGTTTGCAAGGCCTGAGCGAGTTTTCCCAGAAGGTATGACTTGCCGCGTCCGCGGTCCGCGGTAATCACATGGGGCGTGTTCGGCGCAGCCAATATGGATTGCAGCACGCTGGTCTGGTCATTGGTTAGTTTGTCAGCGAGTTCGTTGGTTAGTTTGTTGGAGAGCTTATTGTGAGCCAGCGGATCTCGAGCAGCGTGGTCGTAGGATGGGCGCGCTGGGCGGGGGCTCAAATCTAGCTTTGCTGTTCCTTCCCGCCGAGTGTTGTTCAACGGCGATCCGTCCAGAGTGAAATGGGGCACATTCCAGCGTTTAAAGCTGGCTAACAAGCGTTGAACAAACCTTGGGCTATTGTCCCGCCCCTGATGTCCGAACGGCTGGCGCTTGGCGCTGAACTCGTCGGTATATTGCGGCCATTCATCCAGCGTAGGACACAATAACAGCAACAGCCCACCGGCCTTTACCGTTCCGCTGATGGCCGCTAACGCATCTGGGTATAGACCATGGTGTGCATCAAATATCGCGTGATCGTACTCGGCCCCGAGCAAATTATCGGGTCGGCTTGGTTTTAATGCAGATTCCGCAAGTGTGCCTACCTGCGCAACAGAACGCTGCGCATCGCGTTGAGCATTCAGCCATGGTTGCAAGCCTTGCCATACCTCGGACCGGCTGTCCGATATCACCACCAGCGAGCGGACGCGCTCGCGCCCACATTGCTGCGAAATTTGCTCAAGCCAAGACTGCATAAATGTGACACTGCTGTTAGAATCCGGCCCAGTTTAACGAATCTGGAATTGATTGCATGCGTTTAAGTGACGGCGACATCGAACTGGCCTTAGAAGAAGGTCGCATTAAACTGAGCCCACAGCCAGATGCATCCGCCATCTCGGGCATCAGCGTTGACTTAAGACTGGCAGACAGCTTTCGCGTATTCAGCAACAACTCAGCCCCGTATTTAGACCTGTCAGGTGACCGCGAACAGCTGGGTCGCAACATCGACCGCATCATGAGCAAGGAAATCCAAATCCCAGAAGGCGAAGCCTTGTTCATTCACCCAGGTGAACTGGTACTGGGTTCCACCCTAGAATCGGTCGACATCCCCGACGACCTCGTCGGCTGGTTAGACGGTCGATCGTCCCTTGCGCGCCTCGGCCTCATGGTCCACGTGACCGCTGGTCGTATCGACCCAGGTTGGCAAGGGCAAGTCGTATTAGAGTTTTACAACAACGGCAAAATGCCACTGGCGCTGCGCCCCGGCATGGTGATTTGCGCGCTAAGTTTCGAAACCCTAAGCAGCCCGGCAAAACGCCCATACCGCCTGCGCGAAAACGCCAAGTACC
>JBFHVZ010000009.1:0-32693 GCA_041589295.1 Pseudomonadales bacterium | reverse complement strand
ATCTGGGTGTACTTTACGTACTTCGTCCATCATGCCTTTGATTTCGTGTACTGTAGGTACTGCAGTTTCGATCCACAGCAGGTCAGCACCAGCGTTGATAGCTTCGATACAGTCGAATACGCAACGCTCGTGGCCAGTGCCAGGACGGAATTGGTACAGACCAGAAGGTAGACGCTTAGGACGAACCAGTTTGCCGTCACGGTTGAATACAACGTCACCTTGTTTCATGTCAGCTACGTCAACTTCTTCAACATCTAGGAAAGAGTTGTAAACGTCGCCTTGGTCGCCTGGCTCTTTAACTACAGCGATTTCTTTAGTCAGGCCAGCACCCTCAGAGTCGGTACGAGCAACGATCAGACCGTCGTCAACGCCCAGTTCCAAGAAAGCGTAACGCAGTGCGCGTAGCTTAGCGTGGAAGTCGTTGTGAGGAACGGTTACTTTACCGTCTTGGTGACCACATTGCTTCTCGTCAGCAACTTGGTTTTCGATCTGCAAGCAGCAAGCGCCAGCTTCGATCATTTGCTTAGCCATCAGGTAAGTTGCTTCAGCGTTACCGAAACCAGCGTCGATGTCAGCTACGATAGGCACGATGTGAGTTTCGTGGTTGTCGATAGCAGCGATAACTTCAGCTTCTTTAGCTGCGTCGCCAGCTTCACGAGCTTTGTCCAGTTCACGGAACAGGCCACCCAGTTCACGAGCGTCAGCTTGACGCAAGAAGGTGTACAGTTCTTCAACCAGGCTAGCTACAGCAGTTTTTTCGTGCATAGACTGGTCAGGAAGAGGACCGAACTCAGAACGCAGAGCAGCAACCATCCAGCCAGACAGGTACAAGTAACGACGTTCGGTAGTACCGAAGTGCTTCTTGATAGAGATCAGTTTTTGCTGACCTACGAAACCGTGCCAGCAGCCCAGAGACTGGGTGTACTTGGTTTTGTCTTTGTCGAACTCAGCCATGTCGCGACGCATGATGCCCGCAGTGTACTTGGCGATGTCCAAACCAGTTTTGAATTTGTTTTGCAGACGCATGCGAGCAACTGATTCAGCGCTGATGCCTGGGAAAGAGTTAGCAACTTCTGCTGCTTGAACTTCTGCTTGATAACCTGACATTTGTCAATCCTTCAGAAAATAAGTTGGTGTCTGTGACTCGCCAAACTCTTTTGCTCCCGTGGAGCTTCAAGGGGCTGGCTAAAATGATCCAGCCAATTATAGGTGAGCCTCGAAAAGACGTGCGAATCATACGTCTTTTATGATAATTTCCCTAATTTATAGCTCTTATAATGGGTATTCACTAGATGAATGCAGGTAAGTTCGATTTAAATTTGTTGATCTATCTAGATGTGTTGCTACGCGAGCGCAGTGTCACTAAAGCGGCTCAGCAGCTAGGGATCACGCAGCCCGCCATGAGTAACGGCCTTAAAAGGCTGCGAGAAGTGTTTGGTGATCCTATTTTGGTACGCACCAGTGACGGCATGAGTGCAACCGAAAGGGCACAACAATTACAGCCCTTAGTGCGAAATATTCTAGCTGAGGTGGATTCTGCGGTGCAGCCAACCGGCGCGTTCGAGGCCGAGGGCAGTGGGCGCATGTTCCGCATCATGGTGAGCGACTATGCGGAGTCCACTTTGGTGCCAGCAATCGTAAAGCGCTTGCGCCAAGAGGCCCCAGGTGTTGTGCTGGATTTTATGACGCCGTCGGATGTGACCTATAAGGATCTTGAGCAAGGCAAAGTGGATATGGCCATTAACCGCTTTGATGAATTGCCACAGTCCTTTCATCAAAAAACCATTTGGACGGATGGTTTTTCCTGCCTGTTAAACCCAGATAACCCATTGGCAAAGAACTTCACGTTAGAGGCCTATTTGGCGGCCAACCATATTTGGGTAAGTAAGACTGGCATGGGTGTGGGAACGGGAGTGAACCCAAGCAAGGACAAAGCGGTCCAACTGGGTTGGGTCGATGAAGCATTGGCCGAATTGGGTCATAATCGCAAGATCAGCGTGTTCACTCGGCACTACCAAATGCCAGCTTTGCTAGCAATGAACAATGACCTAGTGGCCACCCTGCCAACCAAGGCAGCACAGATGCAGGCGCAAGGCTCGGGTTTAATCCTGTTGCCGCCGCCGTTTCCCGTGCCGCCGTTCGAGTTGAAGATGGCGTGGAGCCCGTTGCTGCATCATAATCCGGCCCACCAGTGGATGCGCGCCCTCATTGCTGAGGAAAGCCAGCAGTTAAAGTAGTAACCGTATAACAATAAAGACAATGTTTTTGAGTACCCCCATGAAAACCATTCGATCCTTTTTTAGGCTGAGCTGTTTGCTTGGCGGTCTGATTTTGTTATCAGGCTGCGAAGGCAAGACTGAAACCTTTGGTGATTTACCAAACATTAAATTAACGGGCTCAGTGCTTGGTGGCGCGTTGCAAAATGCCGAAGTCATCATGGTGGGTATTAATTCCAATGGTCAACCCGAGCTGACTGGCACCACTGCGGATGCCGATTTCACCGGCGAGCGCCTCTACACCGACCATAATGGTTTTTTTGATGGCTATATAAATGGCGCGTACTCTGGTCCGTTGTTAGTTGTTGCCCGAGCAACTTCAAAAGAAGGTGAGCAAACTTTTTTGAAGTGTGGTTTGCAGCAGGGTTGTCGTGACTCAGATGGTGCGACAGTGGCCTTCGGTGAGCGATACGTTGTGCCAGATGATTTTGAAATCTGGGGGTTACATGTAGGGGTTAAACAGGGAGACCGCATAGATTTAACTTGGTTGACTCATATTGCAGCAAAACTGGCCTACACCACCTACGTATCTGATGGTACGGCTTGTGATGAAGATAATTGCGTGGGGCAAACGCCAGTAAAAGGTTTTATTAATAGTCAGACCGCATTTAAAGCCAATGATCAAGTAAAAAATTTATTTGGTCTGACGCAATCGGCATCTGTGCTATCGCCTTGGCATCCTGCAACAAACAGCGTGCAAGTGAGTGAAGTCGACAGCGCTATTCTTGCGCAGCAAACTCGACATGGATTGCTGGCTTTATTGTTGGAGCAAGTGGCAAAAGACAATAATGAAAACTTAGACGTGGCCTTGGCGCGTATAGAAACCGAGTTTTTATCGTTGGGGGGGCAGTTTTATCAAGATCGTGCTGGCGCTACATCGCTATCGCTAAAAGCTTGGCTAACATGGGCATTGGCCGAAGCGCAGGCAATTGATGATGCGGGTCGCGGCCAAAGTGGTGTAGTGCAGGTGATTGCAGAACTGCAAACGCAATTAAACGGCTCGTTTACGGTAAATGCGCTAACAACTGCAGTCGGCGAGGATTATCTCGAAGATTTAAGTGACCGAATTTCTGCTGCTCGCGACTTTATTCAAAATGCCACGGTTTGGGTGGGCGATTTAGGTAGTCAGCAATACGCAAGTTACTTTGGCGATGATGTGGCGGCTGGCATGGCGCGGTTCGATGGTCTTTGGCAATCTTTTAAACCAGTAATGGTAGAAGGTTTACAAGACTTGTATTGGTTGCAAATGGATTTTGCAGAATACGCAATGACATGTGTGCGCGGCGGTTTGTCTGCTAACCATTGCGATACAAGTCATGCTATGCACGCCAACTCTACATACACGCCTGCTACCGCGACACTAACTTATAGTGCTGGTGACACCACCTTAGTTGCTAAAATCGAAGCATATAGTGAAGAATCGGAATATTTTTTCAGAATTACTTTTAGCAATGATCTAGCGTTAGACACTAATCAATACCGTGTTACATCCACGCGCAATGACGAAAACATTCGTGCATATATACAGGTGGGTTTGAATAAACCGCTTTCTACCGCAGAGGCACCCTATATTGTTGCGCTAGGTGTGTTCTATCCCAATCTATTAGTGCGTGCAAAAAATCCTGATGGTTCTTGCTGCGATACGGATGTGCGCTTGTCGGCCGAGAATGTAATCTACGAAGCGGTTGGTACCAAGGACGTGACCGATGATCAAAGCCCCGTACGTTACAATATGCTTAGTCTAAGTTTACCTGCTGTGTTGCGTGATAGTGGCAATGATTCCGTTGAATTGCTCATGATTGTTAATAGTGATGCCAGCTCGGCATCACTGTATTACCCCGAGCAAAAGTACCCTGAATTAAATATTCGTTTGGATGTTGAAGCGTTTAGAAAATTCGCGCGTTTGGAGTTGGACGGACAAACCATATTGGATGACTTGGATACGCAGGTTTCTAGTTTGGGGGGGTGGTTTATTTCTCGCAATGATATTCCTGCGAACGACCAGATATTAAATTCAGTTGAGTATACAGAATCCAGTAATAGTGCTGATTTAGATAGTGCGTTACTAGAGGTTCTTAATTTGCCGTCCAATGCTCAAGAATTCGAAATTGGCGGGTTTAACTACCCAGGTGGCGAAACTAAGTTGGCTATTTGGCGTGATCCAAATTCTACCGAGCCTATAAAGCTGGCTACACAATGCCTTAAATCTAAGGGTTTATGGAGTTGCACTGCAAACCAGTATTTGCAGTACTTAGGCTGTAATGAGGGCAGTACGTTAGGCAATGCGACAGCAGGTATTTTGGAATCCTTAAACTTTTTGCGTGATGAGGGTTGTTTGCCACAGGTGTTAATTGAAGGGCGTGGTGTATACAACATTGATTACACCAATGGCGGTGCTGATGTGTTGCCTTTTACCGAAGGGCAGGCGTTTCACATTGGTCTTGAAGATAAGTTGCGCTTAGAGGTGAATGCTTCGAGTTTTAGGCTTGTTACGCGATTTTATGATGCCAGCGGCAATTTGATGCCGATTGCGAATTTCACAATACTAGGACAGGCATTAATCCAAGACGGTGATCCCATTGTGACCATGAGTGCTTCGTTAACAGCTGGCTACAAAGGTACCTCTCCACAAAACACTAACGGCCTTGATTTAATTATCCCTTATGGTGAGCGCAATTTATGGGTTGCCTTGGGTAGTGGTCAAAATGCAGCGGTGCAAGATGAAGCGCTGGCGTACTACATTCAAAACGGCAATGTGACGTTAACACTAAAAGGGTTTGATGCATTGGATGGTACAGGTGATCTTGGTGTGGTGCGTTATGCAGGGTCATTAATTGGTACGGTGCGCCGCGAAGGTAATGTGTTTGTGGTGCGCTACGTCGATAATTCGTGGCAATTGCTGTAAGCCAATGCTGCTCCTACGCCTCAGGCTATTAATCGCTTTTGCGTTCGCTGCCAATGTATTAGTGGCGAGCGCCAATCTAGGTGTTTATGTAGATGCGAAAGCCATTAGCGAGCCTGTTGCAGTGCAGCAGATGATTGAAGGTTGGGAGCGCAGTGGTGTAGGTGAGCGTGCGCAGGCCAAGGTTCGAACCGGTACAGCCTTTAAGCTTAATATGCCTGTTTACGCTGGTGTGGTTTGGTCTGATATTGGTGTCGAAAAGCGTTGGGATTATTACCTGAAGTTTAGCCGAGACACTGCGCGTTTCTATGGTCGGCTTGAAGCTCAGTCGTTAGATGAAGGGCGTTACCCGTTAGATTTAAACGTCAATGGATTAGAAGCCAAAGCCTTGTATGTCACGTTCTCGCAGGCCTTTGGTCAAGCGAACTGGTATCTGCGCTTAAATCTGCTGAAAGGTCAAGCTGTGCAGTATGGTAGCTTGAAGGGTGAGGGTGAAGTGCTGGCTGATGGTGGTTACAGTTTTGAATATGATTTGGATTACCAGTATTCCCGTGACCAACTATTAAAGCGTCAAGGTGAAATTGAAAACGGTTATGGCTATAGCATTGATGCCGTATTCGATTTGCTCTTTTCATCTGGCGTTGGTTTGCAGCTCAGTGTGACCGATGGACTGTATCAAATGCACTGGCAAAATGTTTCGCGTAGTGAAGGGTGTTTGTTTCGTCAGCGTGTGCAACTAACCCACTGCGACCAAAA
The DNA here is from genome assembly GCA_041589295.1 of Pseudomonadales bacterium. Taxonomy (GTDB): domain Bacteria; phylum Pseudomonadota; class Gammaproteobacteria; order Pseudomonadales; family Oceanobacteraceae; genus Bermanella. The sequence continues at coordinate 26,759 of JBFHVZ010000009.1, read as the reverse complement.
TTTTGTACAGGATGGACGCCGCGACTTTGTTCAAGCTTTACCAGCTGAGTATAAGGTGAGCTTGGACTATCAATCGCTCTCTGTGGGCTTGCAAGAATGGAATGGTTTACATTCTTTGCCGCTGGGTTGGCAGTTTAAAAATATCACGCTGCAATATGATGTGTTTCAGCAAGCTAGCTCTGTGAAATGGCAGCAGGGTGAATATCGAGCTGTGTCAATCGGGTTGGATCATTATGATCCGAGGCAAGCTAAATATTGGCAGTTATCGCTGAAGTATTTTTGGATCTAACATGATTTACGAACGTTTTTTTCAATTGCGGCAGCGGCCATTTTCAATTGCGCCTAACCCATCATTTTTATATCAGCAGGGGCAGTATCGAGAGGCCTTGGCCGCGCTGGAATTTGGTTTATATCAAAAAGGAGGCTTTGTATTACTAACAGGTGAGGTAGGTACGGGTAAAACCACCTTGTGCAAACAATTACTGACCCAAGTGCCTGACGACACAGAAGTCGCTTTGGTGCTTCACCCACAATTGGATCGCTTGGAATTTCTACAAGCTATATGCGACGAGTTTGGAATTGAAATCGGTGAAGGTGATGGTGAGATAAAACGCATTCATCTCATTCACCGTTTTTTGTTGGAGCAATTCGCAGCGGGTCGCAATGCAGTGTTGATCATTGATGAAGCTCAACACTTAGATTTGTCTGTATTAGAGTTGGTTCGGCTGTTGACCAACCTAGAAACCAGCGAAGAAAAGCTGCTGCAAATTATTTTAATTGGTCAGCCTGAATTGAATGAACGTTTAGCACGTTACGAGCTGCGCCAGTTAAATCAGCGTATTACCGTGCGCTATCACCTTAAGCCCTTATCTGTGATGAATACAGCACGGTATGTTCGACATCGCATGGCAAAGGTGTCGTTGCGGCCGGATCAGAGTAAGCACGTTTTTAGTCTCGGGGCGCTTTGGTTATTGCATCGATTGACCTTAGGTATTCCGCGCTTAGTCAATGTCATTGCAGATAGAGCATTGATGGCCGCTTATGCGGATAATAAGCAGCGTGTTAGTGCTTGGTTGTTGTATCGAGCCGCGCAGGAAGTTTTACCTACTCAGCCTAAAACCCTTCATCGCACACGTACGCCGAAGTTAAAGATGGTTTTTCTGGCCAGTACGTTCGCCAGTATCATGGTTGTTGCGTTGATGTTATTGCTGTTGCCTTCTTTGGTGGCACCTTCATTAGAACAAGCAGCCAAAAGCTCGCCCCCGCTTGCTTGGTTAGAAGAGAAGATCAATCCAAGGGAATCCGTGCAGGCGTCTAAAACAACGGAAGCTGCGCGTGCACCCAGTTATGCTCAGTTGGCTAGCTATTGGGCGGTACAAGTGCGCGATGTTTGTAATATGCCGCGTGCGTGTTGGCAGGGCTACCTGCCGTTGTCGTTACTACAATCTGCCGGCCTCGAAGCGTTTGTGCGCATCGACAATCAATGGTTGCTGGTGTCTCAGCTTGATCAGGAATTAGTTCAAAACTCAATAATGGATGCGTCTCAATTGGTTGAGGCTAAATTGGTTTGGCAGCCGCCGTTTGCCTATCGTGAAGCATTTAAAGTTGGCGATAGAGCACCTTTTGTCGGTTGGATTCGCAAGCAAATCAGTCAGCGTCAGTCCCGTGGTGTTAATCAAGTTAACTCGCAAGATCCAAGTTTGTTGGATGATTCACAGACAAAATCTGCTTATGAATTAGCGCTAGAAGATGGCTGGGAAGTCATACAGCCTGCAGGGCAAACCAAGCCCATTGCAAATGCAGTGACACATTCTTCGGGCAATCAATTTGATTGGTTGTTAGAAGAACAGGTAAAGCAATTTCAAGCAGATATGGGGTTGGCTGTGGATGGGATCGCTGGGTCTCAAACCTTATTGGCTTTGTGGTTAGAAGCACAAGCAACGCCTCAAGCTTATGACGCTGTGCTGGTGGAGGAACCCTAATGTCCTATTTACTTAAAGCGTTACAAAAGGCCGAGGCGGAACGAAAAGCACAGCTTGATTCGGCCGTCGCGCCGACGCAGTCGGATGTAACAAGTGTGGCCTTGCCAAAGTCTTTATTGGTGGTTGCGCTTTTAATTTTGGTATTGGTGGTTTACAGCGTGTTTAAGCCCAATGCAGACACAGAGGTTTTGGCTGATGTTGTAACGGGTGGTGGGGAAAGCAGACAGGCTAATAGAGAGCTTGATAATGGTTTGATTGATGCCGTTCGGAGTGATAGTGAACCGAACGATAGCGGTCCAAGCAATAGCGAGGCAAATGCAAAAAGTCATGCGCAGATGCACATAGCCAATGATGCCGAACTCGAAAAAACAATTAATGAGCTGCCGGCGCAGATGTTAGAGCCAGTCGAGCTTATGGCGCTTACCGCACAACAGTTAGCGCAATTGCCAAGTATTCGCTTTCAAAGTCATATCTTTTCCAGTGCAGCCGCTTATCGCAGTGTCGTTATCAACGATCGTACGCTGAATGAAGGTTCGCTGCTGGCGGCCAATATTAAGGTGCAAGAAATAACTCCTCAAGGTGTGGTGTTGGATGTTCATGGTACGCTGGTCAAATTGCCAAAAGGGCAAGACTGGATTGCGCCTGCCAAATAATTTTTATTGATTCTTTTTTATGTTAAGTGCAGAAGCTAAGCATGCCATTCAAACGGCTTATAGTGAGTTTTTGAAGGCTCGCTCTCTTAAGCCGCGTCGCGGCCAAAAACAAATGATTGCCGCCATTGCTCGTACGGTCGGTAATGTTCAAATGGATGAAGATGGTAATCGTTTGTCGTCCAATCCTTTGTGTGTGATCGAAGCGGGTACGGGTACAGGTAAAACCCTAGGGTATTTAATTTCAACTATTCCTTTAGCAGAAGATCTAAATAAAAAAGTTGTCGTATCCACAGCAACGGTCGCGCTGCAAGAACAGTTGATTAACAAAGATATTCCCGATATCGCCAAGTACAGTGGGTTGGAATTTCGGTATGCATTGGCTAAGGGCCGAGGCCGATATCTTTGTGTGCAAAAGTTGGACATGGAATTACAAGATCAGCGCATGTTGGATGCTCACCTTGATATGTTTGGAGGTGGTGCTGCGTCTGACGATCAGAAAACCTTGTTTACGCAATTGCTAGATCAATTTACCGCAGGTAAATGGGATGGTGATCGTGATACCTATCCCGAATCTATTGAGCACGAAGACTGGTCGCGTTTGACGGCTACCCATAGAGAATGCAGTAATCGTCGCTGCCCGCACTTTAATGCCTGTCCATTCTTTACTGCGCGAAAATCTTTAGAGGACGCTGACCTTATTGTCGCCAATCATGACTTGGTGATGTCAGATATCAGTTTGGGTGGCGGCGCTATTTTGCCAGACCCAGCGCACACCATATACGTATTTGATGAAGGCCATCATTTGCCCGATAAAGCACTTAGCCATTTCGCTGGGCAGGTCAAACTCCATCAAGAAGAAAACTTACTTAAGCAAATCAGCAAAGCGGTTGACTCTCTTGGTAAACAAGCCGGTACGCCTATGGGCTTGCTTCAGGTTGTGCAACAAATGCCTGAACGTATTGCCGAAATTAACGGGCATCTAAAAATGGCGCAGCACCTAATACTGGACTTTATGGGTGAGCAAGCCTACGAAGAAGGGGTGCATCAGCATCGTTTTCGTATGGGAATGGTGCCGGATGAACTAGTCGATTTGGCCACCGAACTCAATCGCTCCCATAACACCTTGTACGGCATGGTGGATAAGATAACCGAGGCGCTTAAATCCAGTTTAAATAAGGACGATGGTGAGTATCGCCAGTCTGATGCCGAGCGCTGGTTCTCGGTGTTTGGTTTGTTGCAGTCGCGCCTCGAAGCAGCGGGTATGTTGTGGCTTAGCTTTGCGCAGCGTGATCTTGAGGATAACCCACCGGTGGCTCGGTGGTTGGAACGAATATATACCGAACGTGAAGATGACATCGGCTTGTATAGCAGTCCGATTCTAGCGGCTGAGCTGTTGGCTAAAAATTTGTGGGCCCGTTGTTTTTCGGCTGTGATTACCTCTGCCACGCTTACGGCTCTGGGGCGTTTTGATCGATTTAGAATGAAGTCTGGTGTGGCGCGAGACAACTATGCAGAAGTCATAGAAAGCCCGTTTGATTATCCGAGCTTAGGTACGCTTGTTGTACCCAGTGAAGCCATTGAGGCGGGTTCTGGTTACGAATACACAGAGAAAATAGCGACGCTCATTGGGGAGCACCTAGAGCGCCGTAATTCAGATGCTGGGGTGTCAGCAGAGGCCGTTGCAGGCGTCGCCAAAAAGGAAGCACAAAAGGAAATCGAAAGCACCTTGGTGCTGTTCACTAACCGCCGCTTAATGAATGACGTGCGTGACAAATTGCCCTACGAATTGCGTCGCCATGTCATGACGCAAGATGAATACTCAAAGCAAGAGGTTATCCGCCAGCACAAAGAAAAGATCGCGCAAAAGCAATCTAGTGTGTTGTTTGGCTTGGCCAGCTTTGCAGAAGGGATCGACTTGCCGGGTGACTTCTTGCAACACGTAATTATTGTGCGCTTGCCCTTTTCAGTGCCAGATGACCCCGTGGACGCTACCTTGTCTGAGTGGCTGGAGTCCAAGGGACGCAACCCATTTATGGAAATTGCCGTGCCGGACGCCTCGGTGCGGCTGATTCAGGCTTGTGGGCGTCTTATTCGTACTGAGACAGATACAGGCAAGATTACGATCTTAGACAAGCGCATGGTGACCAAGCGTTATGGTCAGCTATTGCTTGATGCGCTACCGCCGTTTAGACGCCAACTAGGGTAAGGTTGGCGCCTTCACAACATTTCATTCTCATGCTGTTCAAACCGAGCACAAGAGGCACAAGCAGCTACGCTTAAGGGATAGTCTGCCGTCTATCGTTTGAGGTTTGGATTGAGTGTCACTCGACCGTTCTGGTCAATGCTCGTTTGCCTGTTGGCAGTATCGGTATGTGTGCTGATGCTAAGTACCCGTGCGACCGCTCAAGGTGTGGTCGTAGGGGCTTCGCTCGTCTTTCATGGCGCTCGCCTTAATCTCGCAAGAGGTATTGAGGTTTATCCTGCACCTTCTGCAAATACAGATGTTCATTTGGATGGCAGGGCTGCTGAGCCTTTGGAGTATGACTGGTCAGGTATTTCTGCTTACTTGGCCAGCCAGCAAGATGCCAAAATTCGGCTGGCAGATATTCCCCATAGTGAGCCTAGTCAATGGCTGTTGTTGTCAGGTCTTGTGAATGGCACGGCTAAGTCGGAAGTCGCCTTGGTGGTGCATGGCTCCATCGTTGACACGTTAGAGGTCCATGTTTATTCCGGTGCTAAGCTCGAAGCCTTTCAGGCCACGGGTTATCTCTATCATCGCAGTGCACTGTCCTATGTGCTCGACCTGAATCTTGAGCCCAGTCAGCCCTACGATATTTTAATCCGTATGGAGTCCCGATATCTGACGGGGCCCATAAAAATAGAGTTGCGAGACCCAGATGAGTTTTACCAGCAAGATGCCGAGCAGCGTGCACTGGTGTACCTCTGTTTAGGTGCGCTGATTATTTTAGGTTCGTACAACTTGTTTTTGTTTGTGGGTGTGCGCGACCCAAGCTACCTGTTTTATTCCTTGTATCTATTCTCGGGTCTGGTGGGGTGGGCGGCGATCTTTAATATTCTCGCCAATCACTTTGATATTTATGATCTGGGTTGGAACCTTATTCCGTTTTATTTGGCTCCCGTTTTTAACAGTCTGTTTTTACTTTCGTTTTTGCGAGTTCGGCGCCAAGAGCATCCAGTTATTTTCTATTTGGTCTGTGTGCTAATGGTGATCAACGTGTTGTTGGTTTTTGCTTTTACTTGGATCACGGACTATCTCGCTTACTATTCTTTTATTCTTTATAACTCCACACTTTGGATTGTCGTCAGCTTGTGGGCGAGCATTAAGCGCTATTTAGAAGGTTATACACCAGCCCGTTTCTTTGTTTTAGGATTTGCGGTGCTGGCATTGGGCGGAATGGTGTCGATTCTGCCCGGTCTTGGTATTGAGGCACCAGTGGATAATTTCTATTTACTAACCCTAGTTGCTCAAACAATGGATATGACGCTGCTGGCGCTGGCTTTAGCCGACAAAATCGCCCTTATGCGAGTTGAAAAGCAAGCAGCATTGGAGTTGGCCCACCAAAAAGACCTACGCATGCTAGAAGTCGAAAAAGATGCAAACCGTGTTCTAGCACAGGCCAACGAAAATCTGCAAAAAGCCGTAGCGCTACACGAAGAGCAAGAGCGCAAACGCAAAAACTTTTTGCTTTTGGTTAACCATGAGTTGCGCACACCTGTAAATGCCATGATGGATTCCGTAGCAAATATGAATGTCCAACACTTGCGTTACGGTGTTGAATCTCTATCTGTGCTGTTAGATCAATTGAGTATTTTCTCTGAATTAAATAACGATGCTGTTTCGCCGGTTCCGACTCGATTAAATTTGCATCGGTTTGGCGATAAGTTGACGGGTGTTGCCAGTCGCTTATGTGCCGACAAAAACATTCACATCCAATGCGAGGTCTCCGCAGACAGCGATATATTTGTAGATGCGTTTTTGCTTGAAGCGGCGGTTAAACCCATATTGGATAATGCGTGTCGTTTTACTGAGTCCGGCACTATTTGTTTGGCGTTATCGTTTGACTCCACCATTCAAGATTCTTCTAACCTGATTATAAAGATAACCGACAGCGGCGTGGGCATTCCTTTGCCGCATCAAGCCAGAATCCTTTCAGCCTTTGAGCAAAGTAGCGAAGGCTATACTCGGCAAAGTGGCGGGCTGGGTTTGGGGTTGTATATTTCCAAGACCGCCATGGATATCTTGGGTGGAACGCTGACATTAAATACGCCAACAGATCAAACTGGCCTTTGCGTAACCTTGGCTTTACGCTGCGACCCCTTGGTGTTTACCCCTGTGCTGCATGGCAAAGTAGAGCACGCCTTGGTGGTTGAAGATAATGTCGTGAACGCCAAGGTACTAAGTGCCATTCTTGCGGGGTTGGGAGTCTCGGTCGCCGTTGCAGAAAACGGGCAGCAGGCCGTCGACTATATCGAGAATAAAGTAAGCACCACGCCGGACATCAATTTTATGGACTTACAAATGCCTGTCATGGATGGCTTTGAAGCCACGAAGCAATTGCGCGCACAAGGCGTTACCACACCGATTATTGCGGTGACGGCCAACAGTGAACAGGCTTCACGACATAAATGTCTGTCTGTTGGTATGTCTGCAGTATTGGTCAAACCCGTTAGGGCGGATGATATTCAGGCAGTAATCGAAGATTTGGGCGGTCAAATTGCAAAAGCTTGACCTGTGAGTCACACACAGCTTTAAACTGGCTCATAATCCAGTACAAAGAGGAGTGACTATGCAAGTACAGGAGTTGGCCCGCGCTGCCCATGTGACGGCGGATACGGTTCGTCACTATACCCGATTGGGGTTGCTCACCCCGAAAAAGAACCCTGTGAATGGCTACAAGCACTTTACCCAAGACGATCTACAGCGCTTGCGGTTTATCGTGCGAGCCCGTGATTTGGGGTTTAGTCTTGGGGACGTGCAAGCCATATTTGAGCGCGCAGATCAGGGCGATAGCCCTTGTCCTGCGGTGCGTGAGATTATCGAGCAAAGACTAATTGAAGTTAAACGTAAGTTAGATGACATGACCCAGTTGTATGAGCGTATGCGGCATGCCGTGGAAGAATGGTCAAACATGCCGGATGAAAAACCCTGTGGTCGCCATGTGTGTCATTTAATCGAGAGTGTGCCTGCTGGCATTGACTTAACCGAAGAAGTTGATCGCCTAGAGGGCATAAAAGGAGAGCATCATGAGTGAAGAAAAAAACAATTCTTGTTGCGGTGGTAGTGGCCCTAAAAAACCGGCAGCAGAGCCCAGTTGCCATCATGAGGCTGCTGCGACCACGGTAGATATGACTCATGGGCATCAGCATCACGAACATCACGCTAAAGATGAATCTGAGGACAGTTGTTGCGCCCCGAAAAACAAACGCTCCATTGATTGGATAATGTGGGTAAGTGGTCTATTTGTTGTGACTGCATACAGTGCGCACTTAGTGTTTGGCGATGCGCTTACCGGCGTTTGGGGTGTGTTAGCCCATACTGGTTTCGAAATGATGAACGCCATGTGGTGGGGGATATTAATCGGCGCACTTGCGGTTGGAGCCTTGGGGCGGATTCCTAGTGACATGGTGATGTCCGTGTTAGGGCGTGGCGGTACCAAGCGTGGTGTGGTTAGAGCAACATTAGCTGGCCTGCTATTGGACTTATGTAATCACGGCATTTTGATGGTCGCCATGGGCTTATATCGTAAAGGCGCAAGCCTAGGGCAAGTAATGGCATTTATGATAGCCAGTCCATGGAATTCACTGACGCTAACCTTGATACTGATCGGCTTAATTGGCTTGCCATGGACCCTGATCTTTATTGTGTTTTCCATGGTGATAGCGTGGATTAGCGGCATGATTTTCGATCGCTTTGAGCGCACAGGAGTGCTACCGAAAAATCCGCACAGTGTGCCCCATAACGAAAACTTTAAGCTATGGCCAGAATTGAAAAGCCATCTTAAAAAATCAGATTGGTCTGCTTCTAATTTGTTTTCGGTATTTTGGGAAGGCCTAAAAGAATCCAAGATGGTTGTGCGCTGGGTGTTGTTTGGTGTGTTGCTTGTGGCGGTGGTGCGCGCATTTTTCGACCCAGAGCAGTTTGGTATTTGGTTCGGTGCGTCTATGGCAGGCTTAATGATGACCTTATTGGCGACCACTATTTTGGAAGTGTGTAGCGAAGGGTCTTCGCCCATAGCGGCTGATTTAGTCACGCGAGCGAAAGCGCCGGGTAATGGATTTGTATTCTTAATGGCAGGTGCGGCAACGGACTATACCGAAATTATGTCACTGAAAGACACCACAAAAAGTTGGAAGATTGCATTATTTCTACCCTTGGTCACTGTGCCGCAGGTGCTGCTGCTGGGCTACATAATGAATCAATTTGCTTAGGCGTTAACGAATAAACTTGTTGTTCAATACAAAGGAGTACCCATGAAGTATCTGGAGTTAAAGATTCCACCTTTACTCTTATTGGTTTTGTTTATGGCAGCAGCGTGGTTGATCGCTACGCTGTCGCCACAGGCTGGCCAGCGATTACTGGCCGATCCCGCATTAAATGCAGGGGCGGTGGTACTGGCAGTCATGGGTGCTTATTTCGCTTTGCAAGGTGTGTGGCAATTTAAAAAGGCTAGCACCACGGTTGACCCTATTCATGCTGAGCGTGCCTCGGCATTGGTAACCAGTGGTATTTATGCCCGTACTCGTAACCCCATGTATTTAGGGTTTGTGCTGATGCTCACCGCATGGAGTGTTGCACTGGGCATTATGCAGTCACTTTGGGTGGTGCCTGTGTTTGTGTTGTATTTGAATGAATTTCAGATAAAGCCCGAAGAGCGAATTTTGTTGGAAAAATACCCTGATGCGTTTGCGGCTTATTGTAAGCAAACAGGACGGTGGTGGCGTTGAGGTGTTAGTGGGGGTGTTATGAACAGGTTTGTTAACGCTATTATTTTAACTTTCGGTTTGTTTACTTTGGTTGTTTCACAAAAGACCCTTGCAGGAAAATGTGGGGCCGTAGACCTACAGCAACAAGTTGAGAGGGCGGATTTCGTTTTTAAGGCCAATGTGATTGCTAAGGTTGGTGTGATTTCTGAAAACGAGGTTTGTCGGGTTAAGCGAGCGCAATGTGGTGCCAAAATAGCTACGCTGAACGTGAGTAAAGTGTGGAAGGGTGAGTTGAGCGCAAATCAGGTGGCCGTGTTTTCGGAGGATGCCTGTAACTGTCTCGGTTCGTACTTTCCAGAAAATACTGTGCACATCGTCTTTGGTAAAACCTCTGAATCTAACTTATACGAGGTTGTTGATATGGGGTGCTGGACCCGGTCAATTGAAGAGGTGGATGAATCATTCATTGCAGAGTTGGAAAGGGTCGCTCCCAGATGAGTCATGTTTTTATGATGACTAAATGCTGAGTTAAGGGAGCTGTCTTTGAGCCTATTTTATTTTTTGTATATTGCTGCTTTGGTGGCTTTTTTGGTTTTTCCTGTTCTTCTGCTTTATGTAAAACATAAACTGGGGTCTAGAGTTCGGTGGTGGTTAATTATTCTAGCGGTTCCCTTGCTAAGTTGGCTTTGCATTAATGCCATTGTTGTTTTTTATTATGAATACCTTGGGGAATTGATTGAACTGGATCCTAGCCCTTCTCTGGCATTGGTAGATGAATGGTCTGCCGATGGGGCGAAGCGTGTGTTTGCCTTATTTTTTGGATGGTTGCCTGGGATTATTTACGCAGCGCCATATTTTTTGATTTGGGCTGTGATAAAGCGTTTGCCGAAGTTTAAGTGATAATGTTCTTGCGACTTTGGAATAGTAAAAAGCATGTCGGCCCTTTTGCAGTAAGGCATACGGAAAAAGGGCCTTTTTTCGAATAACGCTTGTTTAAAATGGGCGTTACAAAACTAGTAAAGCGATGTCCAATCAACTTTTAACATGCCTTCACGCACTCGCTGTGGATGGTTGCCCACATCAATGCGTTTTACTTCCTGCGCGGTTTCGTAGCTAATAACCGAAACTTGGTCTGTGCCACTCCACGAAATAATGCAGTGCTTTCCTGAACGGTCTGTTACCGCCCAGTACGGTTTCTCACCAAGGTCATCCAGTATGGTGTATTCGAACGTAGCGCGATTAACGATGGCGGCGTAGTCGCTCATGGTGCCGGCCACACACAGCTTGTCGTCATCTTTGCTCATGGCCAGTCCGTGGTGAGCACTGTCATTTACGTAATCCACGAGTGGTGTGTTTGGTATTAGATTGGGTAGCTGTGCTAGTCGGGTGACGGTTTCTGTTTCCATGTCGAACTCGATGAAGCCGTGTAAAAAGGACAGTTGGAAATAAAAGAATCGATAATCCTGTGTGTGGGCCATGGGACGTATGGCGGGACTTAGGTGTCCTAGTCCTGCGGCTTTGAGTTTTGCTTTTATGTCGAAGTCTTTTTCAATGCTGGCTGTTTCGGTGTTGTACACCAAGAACTTACGTTCGCCTCGGGTGGTGTCGCGCAAAAGCTTGCCATCAAACGGCATAAAGACATAGCCAATACTCGAATGGTAAATGCGTTTACCGTCGTGGGAGTAGAGGTTTTCATGTGGTGAATTACCGGTCGCAAAGCGTCCTTCTTCTTTGCCAGTGCGAACATTTAATAGATGCACCACATTACCGGTAGAAGCGGATACCGCTACTTGCTCACCGTCTGGAGATAGCGCCATGTGGTCGGAGCGTGCACCATCAACTTTGAATCGCCATACAATGTCGCCAGTGGTTAGATCAAGCGCTACAACATCAGCGAAGCTGGGGCGAGAAACAATTAATAGTTCGCCGTCATTTGTACTGTACATGTCATCGACAAATTGATCATGCCCCTCACCAATCAGTTGGCGAATGCCTAGAAAGATAATATGGTCAGCGGGCTTGCTCCACAGTTCTTCCATACGGGTTTGGTAATCAGGAATACCATTTACACGCCCTAGGTGTTCGTATGTGTCGCCGTCAATGACATCTATGGTGCCATCCCAATTGTTACCAACAAAGATAGCTGGGCGCAGACCGTCGGGGTATTGGTCTGGGTCCACTGGGTCGGTTGGCTCTGGTATAACCGGTTCTTCAGCTTGTGCCGGAATTTTAAACAACCATTTTAACCAGCCAACAAAATCAGCTGAGGCGCTGGCGCTGCCAAAGGTCAATGCACAGCAAAGCAGCAAGCCTGCTGTATGTGATAATTGGATTTTCATGAGTTTGCCTTTCACTATTATTTTTATAAGGTTTTTTGATGAGAATGTGCCGTAACAACTTGGCGGGCTGAGCATATCGGTAGCGAGTTGCTGTGTGCCACGGGCAGGACGGCCATGGCGAAAAATGCAGGCGGTTTGGCTTGGTGAGTCAAGACGATGGCAGCCAGTACTTATTCGTTTAGGTCATGCATAAACCCAGTTAAGCGTTGAATGTCCGAAACAGGTGTCGCTGAACCTGGTTTATGTGTTTCGGTGTGTAATGGTACAGCAGCCGTTGAAGAGCATGGTGCTTGTTGGGTTGCGCTGGGCGTTGGCGTTTTTTCGTAGGTTGATGGTGGATTCTCGCGGTCATCGCTTGAGCTGGCAGTTGAGTTAACAGCTGGGTTAAAAGCTGAGTCTGACCCTGATTTTGGGTTGGCGCGTAGTTGAGGGCTTAGCTCAGGGCTTGGCTCTGGACTTGTGGAAATGTACTGAGCTTCAGCTTTCGCTGGCAGCGCTGCGTCGTATATTTGTTTGTCGCTTTTTGCGGGTTTCTCGGTGTTTGTTGATTTCTCGGTGTTTGTTAATTTCTCAGTGTTTGTTAGTTTTTTATAGGTTGCTTCGATTTTTTCAAGAATTTCAGTCGTAAGTAATTGGGTGGGCACTGGGTTGGCTAGTTTAACGTTTTGAAGCCTAGTTAATTGGCTCGTAATTTCTTGTCGCAAATCCAATAGTGTTGTGCGGCTTACATCTGATATTAGGGTGTTCTTGTCAGCGGCCATATGCTCTGAGTATGCGCGACACCATTTCTTAATAGTGTTTTTTACCTGTTCTGGTACCTCGTTTACATTAAGCACCTGTCTTAGGTTTGTCATTATTGTTTGGTTGTCCAAGTTGCGCTGAGACTCGTTCATTTGGCTGTGCATTGATTATCCTTATTGGTTGTCCTTGGTTGTATTTAGCTGTCTTTTTTCTCTTTTCGTTGAGTGAGCATGCGCTTCACATTAGATGATTTATGTCGCATCTGCTGTGCCATGTTGTGTAGCTGTTTAGATACTAGGTTGGTAGATGCGTTTAATAATGGGCTAAAGCTATTAATGGGGATATTGAAAAGAGAGTTGGTGAGGTGTTGGTAAGGGTGTTAGAGAAGGAGCTTGCACAAGTGTCGCGATGAAATATTTGAACGACGTGTTGCTTGTCAAGCGGTGCGTCGTACGTTTTTGCAGAGGACGAATCGCTCCAATTGATTCATTAGCTGCGCCTAAAATCGTCCATGTAAGCAGTTTGATTTTTTAACTAATAGCCACTGTGCTTGAGCGTATTTAAATAAAATGAGGTTTTTATAAGGGTTTATTAGTGGTGTTTTACATTTGGCGGATGTTTGGCACCTGTGTTGCTCCACCCGGTTTTATTAAAACTAAAAAATTTAATAAACCGGAGAAAGATTGTGGATAGAGATTTTCACTATTATGGAACCTTCCTAGCGGCTTACGCTGCTGGTTTCTCGAATAAAGACGCTAAGGTGATTGCGACATCGGCACAGTACATTGACGACTGTACTGAAGATAAGACCCATGTAACATCTTACAAGGGGTTAAGGGCCGTCGAGAAAAGTTTCAAAGTGAAAATGAACGAGGATGAGGTACTGGATTGGCACCCAATGATGACCTCGGTTTACGATATGAAAACCTGGGCGCCCACATCAAACTATGATGAAACACGAAAAATATGGATGCCATTTCACTTTTTACCGGGTAATCAGCGCGAGCAAATCGGTGTAAATAACGCGGTAACCATACGTAATGAGGATACGGATCAATCCTCTATGGGTGGATGGCAGGTTGATCCTCGTTTCGATACGTTTTCATCTCGTACAGCCAATAATGACAGCATGCTTTGTCGCCCGCGCAGTTTGGCGTCGCAAAACATGATTGAGTTTGCGCGCACTCATTTCCAGCCTTATCAAACCATGAACGCAAATCTCGCGTTAAATATGTTGGGCAGTGTCATGCATGTATTTGCCGATACATACGCGCATCAGGACTTCTCGGGTGTTAACGATAAACGTACCAACGGGGTTAGAAATGACATTGTCAGCAATCCCGGGAAATTCACAACCATAGGAACTTGGGATGATGGTGTATGGACGCCCAATATGGACACGCTAAAAGTTATATCTTGGGCATGGAATATTGCATCTAACGATGATCCTTTAACCATTCATTCTGGGCCACCATCCACCACGGGAGCGCTTGGACACGGACAGATGGGGCACTTAAACGATGTTTCCACTATTTACATGGCGTATTTGCCGAACTGGCAGCGCAGAGGAATGCAGGGATTCTCTCATAACAACCCCACGGAGTTTTATCGCGCTTTTCAAGATATGGTGAGAGCCATGTGGTGTGTGCGCAATAACAAAGCCTTCTCTTGGGCGGACCTGCCTAAGTTGCCCGAAAGCTGTACTGATAAAATTCTAGAAGCAGTTAGGCAATTGATTGCGCCTGATGATAAACAAGAGATTGATACGCAACTTTATGAAAAAGGCCTGTTTGTTCCCGGCCGTAATTGGTTTGGGGCTTCGGAAGATCGTTGGCAAGACGCCATTGAAGAACTGTGCGGTAAAAACGAACAGGATAAAGCTGTACTGAAAACACCAGGCTATATCGAAGCCTCCGGCTGGAAAGCGCAAATGGAATTAGTTGCCGGAGATGAAATTCCCAAGGCAGATTTTGTAGATTTGAAGTTTGTAAATTGGAATATCGCCACTAAAGGGCTGTTCAAACAAAACTATCGCTATTTGCGATATTCCGATCAGGGGCATGCGCGTGTAGTGCGACTACGGGAGCTGGGCTCGGCCATGAATCTGTTGACCAATGTGAGTGACGATGTAAACCGCTTTTTTGGTCAAAATGACAGTGCCGTGAATGCAGCGCTGGATGTGTCAACCAACACGGATATGGTAGATAAAATTCTCGATAAAGCAGATCGCGTAGACTTTGCTGATGTTGCGGTGAAGTACGGCGATTTAGTGACGTTAAAATCTGGCACTGAGTACTTAACGAATTGCAGTCAAAATTGGGTGAAGGTTTCCTATACTGGCAGAGGTACAACTAGCCGCGATGAAGCGCAGGCCATGACGTTATATTCCCTTGAGAACGATGGCAGTCTAAACAAGGGTGGTCTAATTGGTACGGCCATTAAACACAATGATGTGGTGCTGATTCAAACCAAGGAAAACACAGTGGGCAGTTATCAGTTTTTAGGGCGTAGCCAAGCTATTTTTGGTCCTAAAGTTAGCTACTACAACTTGTATGACACGCCTAGTTACGATACTGACGATGAACGCGGTGACGCGGCACCGCAGAATGCGGACTACGTTAAGTTTTATCAAACACCTTGGGACGAAACCACATCGGAGTATTTTATTCCAAAGAATATTCGTTGGAAGATCATTGCGAGTAATGCGCAAGACATCAAAACGTCTAGCACGGTGACCTTCCAAAATATGGCGGACACTAGCAAATATTTGGTGTTCAAGAATGGTCAGTTAGATTTAGATACGACGGCGGGTAACTTTAATTTGGCTGGCTACTTTATGAGTCCGCCAAACTAAAGGGATTGCAAATTAAGATTCCCAGACCCAGCGCAATGGCTCACCAAAATCGTCGTAGATGAGCTTTTTGCGCGGTTTCTTTGTGCGCGAAAGAGGCGCCTTGCTTTTCTTTTTGCGCGCATCAATTTGCTTAAGCAGTTCGCTCACATCTGTGCGTGTCTGGCTAGGCTCGTCAAAAATAGGGGCAGGGGTGGCACGCTCTGGTTGTGGTCTGCCACTGATTCCTTGAGCGACTTCGGCTATCTGGCCGCCATGGGCCAGATAGTCCTCAACCTCACGGTTCATGGCCGCACGAATTTCGGCTTTTGTGGTGCGGCGTTTCATGTTCATGGGGTTATTTCTTGCTGTTGGCGTACAGCTCATCCGGATTTTGTATTGGGTTGTTTGCAATGGTCAGACCATTAGGGCTGATTTCATTGTAGAAGCAGTCACGACGTCCGGTATGGCAGGCCGCGCCGGTTTGTTCAACTTTCACAAGCAGGGTGTCGCCGTCGCAATCGGCAAACAGGCCTTTAAGAATTTGCTGGTTGCCAGAGGATTCGCCCTTGCGCCAGTAGCTATTGCGTGAACGCGACCAGTAACAAACGTGTCCTGTCTTTAGGGTTTCCTCGATGGATTGGCGATTCATCCAAGCCATCATTAGTACTTCGCCTGTGTCATGCTGCTGCGCAATGGCTGGAATTAGGCCGTCGTCATTGTACTTTAGATCGCTCAGGGCGGTGTCTAACGGCAAGCTGTGACCTTGCGCTTGTTTCTCTAACTGTTTGTAGGTGGTGTTACTCATATTCTGCAATGGCCCCCTTAGCAATACCTTCGTACGCACGTACGGTGACACAGTTGTTTGGGTGGCCTTTCTTGTACTCAGTGGCAATGTAGTTGGCAATTTGTTCTACCGTGGTATCGCACGGAATGTCATAACAGGCTGCTTTCGGCAGGGTTAGGTGGAATTCACCTTGTGCTGAGGTGTAGCTGTAGTGGTTATGTTCAACGCCATCTTGAGTCAGGGTTTCAACCAAGTCTTCTTTGGTGCCGAGATAAATATCGTGCCAGCGGTCAGCCCACTTTTTTTCCAGTTCTGGATTGCGGGCGTTATCAATTAGTACTTCGATTTTCGAACGGTGGCCGTGGGCAATACGTTGGCAGTTACCGTCATGTTTTTTTAAACCGTGGCTGTAATGGTAATAAGACCCGCCGATCAGTTCGGTGTTTAGGCCAACTTTTAGCTCTTGAATTTGTCCCGGAATGGAGCCGGTCAATTGTTGGGCAATCCACGGGCTTAAGGTTTTTGGGGTGATGCTTTTGGCGTCAATTAGGCAAAATGCTTGTTTGGGTGCGATACAGCTGAATTCACCGCCTTTGGGGTGAGGGAAGCGAATGGTCAAATTACCATTGTTGTCTTCTATGGTGAGCCCCGGCATTTGAGTCGGGACCAATAGGGTATGGTCAACGTGCTCATCTAGCCACTTTTTAGCATTACGCTTAACAATGCCGAAGTCACAGATCATGCTTTCGTTGTTTAGTTGGCCTTCGAGTAGTAGGCCAGCCAGCCAGGATTCACCTACTAAGCCGCGTTTGGCGTCGAGGTAGGACACATCTACATGGGTAAGGTTGTCAACGAATAGCTTCACAGCGCGTGCTCACAGAAAATAATCAAACAGCATATAGTAATACATTGTAGTGCCGTTTTCATGATTAGCGGTTGAATAAGGGTTGATAGCCATTGGTCACACCCTTGGTGGCAATGGCTACGGCGTCGTGGGCGTGTAGGCTTTCTAAGTGGTCAACGCGTAGCCAAAAATCCGTAAATACCTTGTTTTGCTGATTCAGGGCACTTTTTAATCGGCGGGCTGCATCTTCGCAAAACATCAGGTTTTGGCCATTGAGACGCGCGAATTCTTGCTCGTCCTCGCGTTTGACCGCCGTTTGCACCGGTGTTTGTAGCGCTTGTTCGACCACATCAATAAGTTGCGATAGTGGAAACTCATCAAGGCCGCCATCTAGCTTAACCCAAACATGGGCGATTGAGCGTTGACTATGGGGAGTGGCGAAGGTGCCTTTTTCGCTGCGCAGCCATGCCTCGATATCTTCACGTTTGATTAAATCCTTGCTGCTGGCGAAATCTTGTTGAAAGGCTTCTTGGATGAGCTGTCTCGCCAAGGCTGCGCTGCAAGGGCAGGTGGAGCTGTAGGGGATCTTTACGGCTAATTCCAATTCAACCTGTCCGCCAGCTAGCAGTGTGGCCTTTATGCCAGCGGGGTAGTCTTTAAAGCCAGAGAACTCGCTTTTTAAGGCCGCCCGTTCAATCACATAATCAAATTCAATATATAGACTGGTCTGGTCGCTGATGTCTTCGTGACTGTTGAGCATGTTTTTTAAGAAGCCCCGTAAGTCAGCGGCTGTTAGTACTTGATTGCGAGCAAAGTCAGCCAACAGCAGGTAAAGCCTCGACATGTGAATGCCTTTAACCTGTGGGTTGCTTAGGTTTACGTAACTTTGCGCAAAGCCGTTGACTTGGGTAGGACCTAGCAGTGCGTCGTGAAACTGAATGGGCAGGGCTATGCGATTCATGCCCACCCAGTTGAGGGTGCCGTTGTGTTGGGGGCGTTGGCTGGATGCGATGTCGGGCATGTCGGGCGCGTTGCGTTTTTTCATGACTCCAGCCTGCGATGTGGTTAGGTGGTTTAGGCTTTATCTAACTCTTTGCGTTGAATTAACTCAATGCTGTAGCCGTCCGGGTCTTTTACAAATGCGATCTCCGTGGTGCCGCCTTTGACTGGGCCTGGCTCGCGGCTGATTTTGCCACCTGCCGTTCGAATGGCTTCGCACGTGTTGTAAATATCGTTGCACTCGATGGCGATATGGCCGTAGGCATTGCCTAGATCGTACTCACTGACTCCCCAATTATAGGTCAGCTCCAGCACGGCTGTTTCGGATTCTTCACCATAGCCGATAAAGGCTAGCGTGTATTGGTATTCAGGGTTGTCGCGCTTGCGCAGCAGCTTCATGCCCATGACTTGAGTGTAAAACTCGATTGAGCGATCTAAATCGCCCACACGCAGCATGGTGTGCAGTATTCTCATGATGGTCGCCTCAAGCGGTCTTTTGTTTATATTCGCACAGGTCTTCAATTAAGCAGCTACCACATTTTGGTTTGCGTGCAGTGCAAGTGTAGCGCCCGTGTAGGATCAGCCAATGGTGAGCATCCATTAGAAATTCTTTGGGCACCAATCGCATCAAACGCTTTTCTACCTCGACCACATCTTTGCCGGGTGCGATTTTTGTGCGATTGCTAACACGGAAAATATGCGTATCCACGGCCATGACTGGCTGCTTAAATGCCGTGTTTAATACGACGTTGGCAGTTTTGCGCCCCACGCCGGGCAAGGCTTCTAGTGCTTCTCGGGTTTCTGGTACTTGGCTGTTGTGCTGATTTATTAAAATCTCACACATTTTAATGACGTTTTTGGCTTTGCTGTTAAACAAACCAATGGTTTTGATGTATTCCTTCAAACCGTCTTCGCCTAAAGCAAAAATCGTTTCGGGTGTGTTAGCAACTGGATAAAGCTTGCGCGTGGCCTTGTTGACACTGACGTCGGTGGCCTGTGCAGACAAGGTAACAGCCACCAAGAGTTCAAAGGGCGTGGTGTACTCAAGCTCGGTTTCTGGATGTGGGTTTTCTGCGCGCAGGCGGGAGAAGATTTCTGTGCGGATGTCTTTGTTCATTGAAGATTGGTAAACAGAAGTGAGAGTTTTCGCAATGTTAGCACGGATCGTTTTTTTAATTTAATTGTGCGCCTCCACAGTTCTGCGAATAACGTCGACTGCATGTAAATCGCTTTCATACATAGCTTTAGCATGGCGTGTGTCGAACTCACTCCACTCGGGAAATAATTTAAGCTTTTCTAGGTTGGTGTCGAGCAAAGTGTTTGTCATTTTTTGTTGGATGTTGCTTTCGGTGGCAGGCTTTGCAAGCGCCAGAACCAAGCTAGTCGTTGTGAGTGTGTGAAGACGGTTTAGGCTGGACCGATAAGGTTTATCCAGCGTTCTAAAGGCTTGCTCTACCACTGCGCCTGCGTCGACTTTGCCCTTGATCACTTGTTTTAAGACGATATCGTGGCGCGCTAGGTAATGGGTTTCAAAGTCCAATGATTGACCTGCGAGAAAGCGTTCAGCGGCGATGGTGACGTAGGCGATTGGGTCTGGGAAACCAATACGTTTATGCTTGAGGTCACTTATGGTCTGAATATCTGGCTGGGTTGAAACAATTACTACATTTGCATCTAGCTCACCACTGGCGATGATATGAAAGCCATGGTGCTTCCATAAATACAAACCTATATGTTGCGGCAGTATCAAAAAGTCGTATTCGTTTGCGATGCCCTTTAATACCAAGGCTTTGTAATCATCAGGGCTTCCTAATCGTACCCTTAGTTTGTTGGGGGTTCCTCGATCATTAATTTGCTTTATCCATATCCTGTTGGCATTGGGGTTTACCCAAGGGGGGATGGCAATGGAAACTGTGTGAAAGCGATCTGTATTGTGTAGTGGATTCGCTATGGTCATGCATGACCAAGCTAGAACGGTGCAGATTATGGCGAAGCTGAATGAATGAGAAAGGCGACCAAGGCTGGTAAACAGGTGTGCGCAGGCTGAGCTAGTTAATATGCCGAGAGCGCTCTTTGAAAGCGCTAAGACACTAAATGAGGTGGAAGGAAAACGTCGTAATAGGGATCGGTGTGTCACCATGTCGGTTATCCCGCCCAGTTGTCTTTGCTTGCGTATAAAAGCAAGTGTAGATCAACTGGGCCCACCGTGTTTCACAACCGTGTTTTACAACCGTGCCTAAGTGATTTTACCGGTAACGCGCACGCGTTTGCTGCCAGCGACCACAGGGGCTTTTTTGCCTTCTTGGCTTGCTTTGATCTTATTGTCGATCACGTTCTTCAAGGCAATCAACAGACCCATGCCAACGAATGCGCCCGGTGGCAGGATGGCAAATAGGAAATCTGGATAGCTTTTGAATATTTCAAGTTTCCACTCTGCGGCTGCAGGTCCGAACAGCAAGTCCATATTGGCAAATAGGGTGCCTTGGCCGATCAGCTCTCGCATGGCGCCCAGAACCAGTAGTACTAAGGTGAAACCCAAGCCCATCATAAAACCATCTACAAAAGAGGGGAGTAGCGGATTTTTCGCCGCAAACGCATCGGCACGGCCCAGAATCGCACAGTTGGTTACGATCAATGGAATGAAGATACCCAAAACCGTGTAAAGCTCGTAGGTGTAGGCCTGCATCAGCAGTTCGGTACAGGTTACGTACGATGCAATGATCATCACGAAGGCGGGTAAGCGCACGGCATTGGGAACAAAATTACGCACCAAGGAGACAGCCAAGTTGGAGCCGATCAATACCAGCATGGTGGCTAAGCCAAGGCCCAGTGCGTTCACGACCGTGCCCGTTACCGCCAGTAAGGGGCATAAGCCAAGTAACTGCACCAGCGCAGGGTTGTTAGTCCATAAGCCGTCTTTGGAGATTTGCTCTAGCGTTTTAGTGCTCATTCTGTCACCTCCGTTACGGATGAATCAGCGCTGGCTGCGGTATCGGAAATGACGCTGGCAGCCAAGAGGGCATCTTTATGTTGTTGGTAAAAGTGCAGTGCTTTTTTCACGGCGTTTACCACGGCTCTCGGGGTGATCGTCGCGCCGGTGAATTGATCGAACTCGCCGCCGTCTTTTTTCACTTTCCATTTTTCAGCAATGGGTGCTTCTAGCGATTTGCCGTTAAAACTCAATACCCAATCGGATTTTTTAAGTTCGACCTTGTCACCCAGTCCTGGTGTTTCTCTGTGCTCGATGATACGCACACCCGCCAATGAGCCATCTACCTTGATGCCTACTAGCATGCTGATATGGGTGGTGTAACCGTCAGGTGCCACGGCGGGCAAAATCAGAGTGTGCAGCTCGCCGTTTTGCTTGGCGAAATGCACGCTTGCGTCGCTGGCAATGGGGCCGAGCAGATTCAAGTTAAAGCGTTGTTTGGCTTCGGCTGTGGTTAATGGCAGTACGTCGTTAAGTAGATCGTTATCGACGCTGTCTTTAGGGGTAATTTGATACAGGGCTTTGGCTTGCGCTTCGGCAATGTTGGCGGCAATGCGTTCTGCGCTCAGCACCTGAACTAGGCCAATGACACCTGCTGTCACAAGGGCAAACAGGGCTAGGCCGACAGCGTTACGAGCAATGGAGCTAGACAGAGTTTGGTTTTCTTGTTGTTCCACGCTGTTAATCCTTGCTGGCTAAGCCACGCTTGGCCTTGGCATGGCCATAGGTGCGAGGCTGGGTGTATTGGTCAATAAACGGCGCAGCGAAATTCATGAGCAGTACGGCGAACGCCACCGCATCAGGGTAACTGCCCCATGCACGAATGACGTAAATGAAGATGCCAATACCAGCTCCGTAAATCAGCTTGCCCAAAGGAGTGGTGGATGCTGTTACCGGGTCAGTGGCGATGAAGAATGCGCCCAGCATGGTGGCACCGGCTAACAGGTGTAGGCTGGCAGGCACGGCGGTGTCTGCGTCCCAGCCAAACAGAATGGCGCAGACAAACAGGGCACCAAGGTAGCTCACTGGAATGTGCCAAGTAAAAATCTTACGCCACAGCAAATACAGGCCACCCGCTAAGAACGCAAGGTTGATCCATTCCCAGCCAAGGGCAATGTGGCTAGATTCCGCTGGACCGAAAATCGGATTAAGTAGGATCTCGTCGGCGGTTTGCACGGCCACTTGGTGCTTGTAGTAGTCCAATGGCGTGGCCATGGTAAAGGCGTCGATTTGCTCGCGACCGAAAAAGATCATGCTTAGAGCGTCGCCAACACTTAGGCTGGCCGCTAAGTCCGCAGGCGCGGTCCATGACGTCGTCATGGGGATTGGAAAGCTGATCAGTACCAATGCGAAGCCGATCATGGCTGGGTTGAAAGGGTTTTGACCCAAGCCGCCGTACAAGTGCTTGGCCACGACAATCGCAAAAAGTACCGCAACCGTTGTTACCCACCAAGGGGTCAGCGGCGGCAGCGCAAGCGCTAATAGGATGGCCGTCACCACGGCACTGTAATCTTTCAGGAAAAAGCCAATGGGCTTCCTGCGCACGTATAAAACGGCGGCTTCGGCAATCAGAGCCACAGTGATCGCTAGGGCGATTTGAATTAGGTGGCCCACGCCAAAGTAGTAGGTAAGGGCTGCGATTCCCGGAATCATGGCCAGAATGACTTGCTGCATAACACCGCCGGTATTGCCCGGGCGCGTTAAGTGCGGTGAGCTGATGTTCAGAAGTTTCATGATTTCACCTCTTGGGCGCCGGCTTGCGCTTGTTCAAGCGCGGCCTTGGCTTCGGCCAGCTTAGCAAGTTGTTTTTCTAGGCCGGTTTGCAGAGCAGCCACTGTGTCTAGGTTTTGTTCTTGCGCCATGGCCAGTCGCTCTTGGGCTTTGTCAACGCGGGTTTGGGCTGCCAGAACTTTTTGCTCAAATGCGGCGAGGTCTGACACTGGCTCAGGTTCAACACGTGAGGCAGGTGTGGATGCCGAATTGGATGCTGAGCTGGATGCTTGCTCATAGGCAGCTTTGGCCTCGCTAACACGCTCTTGCTGTTTTTCGACGGCGGTTTTTAGTGCGTCGACCTTATCACTGCCTTGCTGCTCAGCCTCGGCTAGGCGATCTTGCGCAGCTTTCAAACGCGCTTCGGCCAGTTCAAGTTTGTTTTTAAGGCGCTCTGGGCTGTTGGGGTCACCCTTGTCGCTAGCGCCGTTTGCGGCTGGTGCTGCTTTAGCGGCTTTTTTAGCCTCAGCAATGGCTTTGGCAGCGTCCTTCATTTTTTGCGTAGATTTTTCTACCGCAAGCTTGAAGGCTTCGACTTTGTCGCTGCCTTCCGCTTCTGCGGCGGCTAGCTTCTCTTTCGATTTCTCTATCGCTAGCTTGGCTGCGTCCAGTTTCTTTTGCAGTAAAGCCATGTCTGGCTGAGCTGCATTCGCTTGAGCGGCATCGGCGCTGGTTCCAGTCGCGGTAGCGGGTGCCGCTTTCTTTTCAGCCTGCTTTTTAGCTGCGGCTTCGGCGCGGGCTTTGCGTTTAGCTTCTTTTTCGGCCGCTTCGCGTTCTTGGCGAGCAAGACGGGCTTCAAAGCGCTCTTTAGCGCGATCACTCTTTTGCTTGTCGGCACGGGCTTGATTTAGTTCGCCTTTGCCATAGCGGTAGTACTGCACCAGTGGAATGTTGCTTGGACAAACAAAGGCACAGGCGCCACATTCGATGCAGTCCATAAGGTTATGGGTTTCGAGCTGCTCAAGATTGTCGCTCTTGGCGTACCAATACAGCTGCTGGGGTAGCAACTGCGCCGGACAGGCTTCGACGCACATACCACAACGAATACAGGCTTGCTCAGCAGCTGGATCAGGCAGTTCATTGCGGCTGGCTGCGATCAAACAGTTAGTGGTTTTGACCACTGGCACTTCTTCGTTGTTGAGGGTAAAGCCCATCATGGGGCCACCCATGATGAGGCGATTCATTTGGTTGTGATCAACACCGGCCAGTGGCAACAGTTCGCTTACAGGTGTGCCCAGAAGAACTTCATAGTTGCGCGGCTGTGCGCAGGCAGCGCCTGTGACCGTGGTGATACGGCTGATTAACGGTTCGCCTTTGGCCACCGCATGGTAAATGGCGTAGGCCGTACCGACGTTCTGGCAAACAATGCCAATGTCCGCTGGAATGCCGCCCACAGGGACTTCTTGTCCGGTCAGCAAATTAATTAGCTGTTTTTCACCACCTGAAGGGTACTTGGTAGGTACCACGGCCAATTTGATTAGGTGCGTATCGTCGCGGCTAACTTGAATGGCCTTGGTTAGGGCTTCGATGGCTTCTGGCTTGTTGTCCTCGATGCCGATTAGGCACTGCTTTGGATTAACAATGCGGAGCAGGATTTCAATGCCTTGAATGATCTCAGCGGCACGTTCGCGCATTAGTACGTCGTCGGCCGTAATGTAAGGCTCACATTCCGCGGCATTAATGATGAGTGTGTCGATCTTGGCTGGGTCGGCAGCCAGTTTTACGTGGCTTGGGAAGCCAGCACCGCCTAGACCGCTGATGCCGCTTTGTTGAATGCGCTCCAGTAAAACGCTTGGCTCAACGTCTAAGAAGTCTACAATGCCAGCGTGTTCGATCCATTGGTCTTGACCGTCGGGTGTGATCTCAATGCACCAATCGCTCATGCCGGATTGATGTGGGATGGCGCGTAGCTCTATAGCACTAACGGTGCCCGAAGTCGGCGCGTGCAAATTGGCGCTGACAAAACCTTGTGCCTCTGCAATGACTTGGCCTTTTAGTACCTGCTGACCCAGTGTCACTGTGGGTTCAGCGGGTGCGCCAATGTGCTGTGCAATTGGTAGTACCAGCTTGCTAGGCATGGGCGCGCAAGCAATGGGCAGCTCTGTGCTTTGCTGTTTGTTTTCGGCAGGGTGTACGCCGCCTTTGAAATCGAAAATTTGAGTGTGCATTAGGCTCATGCGGCTTGCCCCCGATCGGTGGCAATGATGCTTGGATTATTTTGCGGAAGGTCCCAGTGCCATGTTTGTAGCGTGGTAGCCACGGGTACCATGTCGATGCAGTCTACAGGGCAAGGGTCCAGACACAGGTCGCAGCCTGTGCATTCGTCGGCGATCACGGTATGCATTTGTTTGGCGGCACCCAAAATGGCGTCCACAGGGCAAGCCTGAATGCACTTAGTGCAACCGATGCATTCGTCTTCGCGGATGACCGCCACCATTTTTGAGGCTTTTTCTTCGCCATGCTCGGCGTCTAGAGGTTCTGGCTCTACACCCAATAAATCAGCAATGGCCTGAATCGTTGCTTCACCACCCGGTGGGCACTTGTTGATTTTTTCTTCGCCTTCGGCGATGGCTTCGGCATAAGGGCGACAACCCGGATAGCTACATTGCCCGCATTGGGTTTGTGGCAAGAGGGCGTCGATTTGATCGATTACCGGATTGCCTTCCACTTTAAAGCGAATGGCAGCAAAACCGAGAACGGCACCGAAGATGAGAGATAGGCCAACTAAGGCGGCGATGGCGATTAATACAACAGTCACTGAGTCGCTCCTTAGCTCTTAAATGGACACTAGGCCGGTGAAGCCCATGAAGGCTAATGACATTAGACCGGCTGTCACCATGGCAATGGCACTGCCTTGAAAATTCTTTGGTACGTCAGCCACAGCGATGCGCTCACGTAAGGCTGCAAACAGCACCAATACCAGCGAGAAACCTACGGCTGCACCAAAGCCATAGAGAATGCTTTCCATGAAGGAGTTTTCACGTTTGATGTTCAGCAGGGCGACACCCAAAACCGCGCAGTTGGTGGTAATCAATGGCAGGAAGATACCCAGAACACGGTACAGCAGTGGGCTGGTTTTGCGGATGGCCATTTCGGTAAAGCCAACCACAACGGCAATCACCATGATAAAGGAAATGGTCTTAAGGTATTCGATGCCCAGTGGAACCAGCAGGTATTCGTAAACTAAGTAGGAGCTTAAAGAAGCCAGTGTCAGGACGAAGGTTGTGGCGGCCGACATGCCGATAGCGGTTTCCAGCTTGTTGGAAACACCCATAAACGGGCAAAGACCCAAAAACTGAACCAATACAAAGTTGTTGACCAGTATGGTGCTGACTAATATCAGCAGGTAATCGACCATTTTGTTTCCTCAGACCCTGTCACCACAGTTGGGAGTCTATATTAGTGGTGACTAATTTTAAGGCTCCATCAGGCTAAACCACTGACACAGCTCAGAAAAACACCGATTTTTAGGGGCGCATATTATCGGTTAATTGGATATGGCGTACAAGAAGGGAGTCTGGCGGTTTTAAGTCAATTGCATTATATGCTTAATTCAAAAAGTCGATATAAAGACTAGAATTGATCGACTGGAGCGAACAAATATCAAAGACTTCGCACCGACATAGGTATAGTGCTATTTTCGCTGCCATACATGGTGAACAGAGGGATGCATGCTGGATTTTACTGAATATACGAAAATGCTCATTGGTGCCATCGCCATCATTAACCCCATTGGCACCATTCCCATTTTTATGTCGCTGACATCGCACATGACTTTTAAAGAGCGCGATCAGGTGGCAAATACTGCGCCCCTTGCGGTGTTTATCATTTTGATTGTGGCCATGTTAATCGGCGAAATGATCTTGGCCTTTTTTGGTAT